>JAIWOS010000192.1 GCA_020217265.1 Thiobacillus sp.
TGCCGTGAGCGTGGCCCCGCTGGCGACGCCTGCACGCGCGCTGGTGGCGGCGACGGCCGCGCTCATGTCGTCGCTGACGTTGGCGCGTGCACGCGCGGTGTTGGCGGCGTCGCGCGACGCCGCCGTGCCACCGGCGTCGCTGTCCATCTGGTTGCCGAAGGCATCGGCCGACACCTTGCGGGCCGCCTCGCCAACGGAATCGGCGATTTCGCTGTTGGCGTCGGCATCGGGGCGTGCGCCGGCGGTCAGCACCGACACCGCGCCCGACACGCCGGTGGTGGCCCCGCCGGCAGCGGCGATGGTGAAGGAATCCAGCACGCGTTCGGTATTGGCCTGCACGGTGATGTCGCGCTGGGCCTGAACCGAGCTGCCACCGCGAATCTCGGCCGTGGCCCCGTTGTTGACCATGACCACATCGGCCGTGGCACCGACCCCGGCACCGCCCAGGCCGATGCCGACACTGCCAAGATAGTTTTCAAGGCGGGTTTCGTCGCGCGCTTCGATTACCACGTCCTGCTGCGGGCCGGTGTAGCCGGAATCGGCATTGATCGAACTGGCGATAGCGTTCGCATCCCGCTGATGCCCGAGCACCGCCTGAGTGTCGCCCTTGATGACGGCGACGTTCACCGTGCCTGCCACCCCCACGCCACCGGCTGCGGAGGCGGTGCCGGCCATTACGTCCTGGCGGATGTCGCTGTCTGCCCTGATGCGGGTGGTTTTCTCCGCATTGAGTCGGCTGCCGTCGCCGACGACGGCCTGGGTGGTCTGGTCGTAGAGAGTTACGGACGCGGTCAGCCCGATACCCGCCACACCGGAAACCGAGGCAGCACCGGCATAGAGATCGGCGTCCGTCTCGCTGGTGGCTTCGACCGTGAGGTCGCCGCGCGCGTTGAGCTCGCTGTCGTAGACCAGCGACTGGGTCTTGCCGTCCTGCAGCACCAGACCGATGGAGCCGGACAGTCCGGCATAGGTGCCGCCGCCGAGTCCGATGATCGCCTGGGCGATTTCCAGCGTGGAGCCCGCATCCACGGTCACGGCCTTGCGGCCCTGTAGCGTGGCACTCTCGACCTGCGCAGTGGTGACGTGAGAGGCAATGAGTGTATCCATCGCGCCGCCCGCGCCCACGTCGCCGCCGATGGCCGCGCCGCCCGAGCCGGAAGCCAGGTTGTCGTGGTGATAGGCCGCCACGCGTGCTTCCTGGGCGGTGCCGCCGAACTGGGTATTGAGTTCCGCGCCACCCGATACCTCGGCCGTGGTGTAGCCGGTCATCATGGCGACCGATACGGTGCCGGCCACGCCGGTGCTGCCGCCGCCGCCCGCGCTGATGGAAAAGTTTTCCACCTGGGCGGTGGACGAGGCGATCACCGCCACGCCCCGCACGGCATCCTGCTGCTGGCGGCCATCGAGCGGGTCGTTCGATGGCAGGCCATTCAGGGCATCCAGCCTGCCGTTGTCGACGTGGGCGACGCCGCCGTTGCCCAGCCCGGTCACGCGCGTGTTCGCGCCGGACACCTGGGCCAGCGTGTCGGCATGCACGTTGTTGAAGGCAATTGAACCGGCTGCACCCACGCTGCCGCCCACGCCGATCGCCCCTGCGCGGGCGTCGATGCGGTCGTCGGATTCGGCGACGACGAGCATGTTGCCGCTGGCATCCACGTCGGCCCCCTCGCCGACCCGGGCAGTGGTGACACCGCCGATGTCGTTGAGCGCAATGGAACCGGCGAAGCCGGCCGTGCCGGCACCAGAGCCGGCCACTGCCCAGACTTCCATGGTGGCCGTGCGTTGCGCTTCAACCTGCACGTTTGCGGCGTCCACCGTGCCGCCGGAGACGCTGGCGGTGACCGTGGAACCGATGTGGTTGTACGAACCTGCCGCCCCCACGGCCCCGTTGCCTGCCACGCCCACGGCCCCGGTGATGGAGAGAATTTCCGAATCGTCCGTTGCGCGCACGGCGACGTCACCGGCCGTGTTGATCGTTGTGCCGGCGGTCGAGGCCTCGGTGATGTTGCCGATGGTATTGATGCCGAGCGAACCCGACGCCGCCACCTTGGCGGCTCCGGAACCGCCGGCTGCGATGGCCTGGATGTCGGCGTTTTCGGTGGCATCTAGCCGCACGGCCGTGCCGGAGAGGCTGCCATCGAGCGCGCGCGCATAGGTTTCGTTGTCGATCGCGTTGTAGCTGGCGGCGATGCCGACCGCGCCCTGGCCGGTGGAAATGGCGGCGTTGCCGGAGATCGAGAAAATGTCGGCGAGATCGTCGGCGTCAAGGCTCACCAGGTTGTTGCTGGCGCTTACCGTGGCGTCTTCCAGCCGCGCATCGGTCTGGTTGCTGATGACGTTCCAAGTCACCGCCCCTGCCACGGCCACGCCGCGCGAGGCCCCAATCGCGGCGGCCACGGCGACGATGGAATTGTCGTTGACGGCGGACAGCGCCACGCCCGCGTCGCCATTCACCGTTTTGCCGGCCCCGGTGATGCGGGCCGTGGTGTCAGAATCGACCGTGTTGATCGCCACCGCCGCGCCCACGCCGGCCTTGCCGCCGTAGCTGGCGGAGCCGGCCACGCTGCGGATGTCGGATTCGTCCCGCGCCGCGAGGTTCACGCTGGACCCGGCATCCACGCCGGCGTTGTCGATGGCGGCATCGGTCAGGTTGTCGATAGTGCTGTACGACACCGAGCCGGCGATGCCCACCTTGTCGCCGCCGGCCCCACCGGCCGAAATGGACCAGAGCGCGCCATTGTTGCGCGCATCGAGGCTCACGCCGCCCGTGGCGACCGTGACGGTGGTGTCGGCGATGTTGGCCCGCGTATCTTTTTCCAGCTGGTTCCAGGTGAACGCGCCCGCCAGTCCTGCGCTCTTGCCGTTGGCCACGGTGAGGGAACCGGCTCCGGCAAGGATGAGGTTGTCGTCCATCGCCAGAGCTTTCACGCCCGGCGTCAGGAACACCTGCCGTTCGGCCGTTCCGTCGGCGTCGAGATCGACGCCGACCAGGCTGGCGACCGGCCCGGCGATCTGGGCGCTGGCCAGTTCGCCCAGGCGAGCCTCGGTCGTGTTGCGGACCAGATTGACGCTGGCGGCCCCCGAAATGCCCACGCCGGACTTGCCTTGCTCGCCCGTGTCCTGGGCGTTGGTCTTGGTGCCGTCGCCGCCGGTCTTGCCGGCGTCGTCCTCGTTGGCCGACGGGCCGGAGCCCGCGACCGAGAACACGCCTACGGTGCCGGACGATTCGGCGTCGAGGACGAGATTGCCGCTGGCAGCCAGGCTGCCGCCGCTGCCGGTCTCGCCCGCCCGGTTGCCCACGAGCGCGCGCGTTTCCCGGTCGATGTCGTTGATCGCAACAGAAAAACCGATGCCCACACTCTGCGAGCGGGCGACGCCGCCCGCGGCGTTGATGAAGAGGCTGTCGTCGAGGGCCTGCACCAGCACGTCGCCGGCAGTGATGTTCACGCCAGAACCGATCTGGGCCAAGGTCGCCACGTCGGCGTTCAACAGCGAAAACGCGCCGTTGATCGATACCTTGCCGGCCTTGCCTACGGTTTCGGCGAGGGTGAAGACGTTGAAATCGGTATCCGCTGCCACCACCAAGTCGTCTGCCTTGACCGTGGCCCCACGTGAGATCGACGCGTCGGTGCCGCCCGTGAGATTGAACTGGTGATACGCGCCGCCGAAACCCGCGCTGCCGCTGTCGCTGCTGCCGCTGCCGATGGAGGAGGGATCGAATTCCGGTACGCCGACCAGATTAAGGATGCCATTTTGTGCCCGCGCCGCGACGGCCACGTCCTGGCTGGCTGACGGCGTGGCCACGTTGGCGTTGATGTCCGCATCGCCGATGCGTGCAGTGGCTTTCTGGTCGAGACTGAAGAAATCCACCGTGCCGGCGAAGGCGAGTTTTTCGCTTTCCACTGCAGTTTGCGTCCACGAAGTCGCCCCGACCGGGTCGCCGGCCAGGTCATACAGCGTCTCGCCCAATTTCTTCCAGGCGGTGGCGCTGTTCCAGTCCATGGTCTTGAATGCGTCGACGGTGTCGATCCATTGCTGCCAGAACGGCGTCACCAGACTCTGGGCCGTGACATTGACGGGGCCGCCTGCCACGATGACAGCCTGGTCGCCGATCCGTGCATCGGCATGATGGGTGGCGTCGATCACCGCCACCGAGGCGGAAATGGCGACTTTCTTCTTGTCGGAAGGTGCATTGGGATCGCCGGGCAACTGGGTGTCCAGTTCCCGCTGGTCGACGGCGGCCGAGGTTTCGAAGGCCAAGCTCTCTTCCGCGAGCGCGTTGACCGTGAGGCTGCCCGGGGTGGTGACGTGTGCAGCGTTGGCGATTTCGGCCTTGACCTGGTTGCTGCTGTCTGCCCAGGCAAAGGCGGCCGAAAGCCCCAGCTTGCTGGAGGCACCGCTGCGCTGATCCATGTCGGGGGCGGCAGCGACGAAATCGGAAAGTTTTTCGAACAGGATTTCGTCAACCGGCCGTGCGCTGGTGATGGCTTCCTGCAAGTCGGGCTTGCCGGCCGTGCCGGCGGCGGCCGAAACCTCGGTTTCCGCCTCGGCCAGCGCGGATTTCACCGTGACCGAGCCTGCGGTCACGTTGCCGCCCAGACTGGCGGTGAGGGTGGTGTCGCTCACCAGGACAGAGACGCCGGCCGAGGCGATGCCGTCCTTGAACGAGCCGCCGCTGGCGTTGACGCTGTGTGATTTCTTGCCGCTGGCTTCCACGTTGAGGCTGGCGGCCCGCGTGATCGTGGCGTTGTCGGCGACGGTGGTTTCCGCCGACTGGTTGCCGATGCCCACGGCGAATGAAAAGTTGGCGTATTTGCTCGCCGACGAGGCCGCATTGCTGAAGGTGCCGGTGTTGACCGTGTCGACACTGATAGACAGGGTGCTGTCGGCCTGGCTCTTCAGGCTCATGGCCCCGCCCGAACCGAGGCTGGCCTGGCCGATGTTGACCTTCGCCTGCGCGTCGGTCTCGCCGTAGCCAAAACCCACCACGGTGCTCATCACCTTCATGCTGGCGTCGGCGATGGCTTGCGATTCGATCGAAAGCGTGCCGCTGGCGTCGATGTCCGTGCCGCCCGTCACGTCGACCGTGGCGTGGGCGGTGGAATAGGTGACGTTTGCGCCGACCCTGAGACTGCCGAGGAAATCGAGGATCGTGTCGCCGTATTCGTTGCCGGTCCACACCCATTTGTCGTTTGCGACAGCCTTGATGGACACGTTGCCGCCCTTGATGACGGTGTTGTCGATGCGGATGGCGGCGACCGAGCTTTCCACCGATCCGAAAGCCGGCGTGGACTGGTTGTCGGTGGCAGCCAGCGTGATGTTGCCGGCTGCATGGCCGTTGTCGGCGTGGGCCAGCAGCTGGCTGCCATTCTTGATTTCGATTTCCTTGGCGCTGAGCGTGATGTCGCCGGAATCGCCCTGTGAGACAGCACTCTGGTGATTGCTGCGGGTGTCGCTCGCGCTGCCGATATTGCGGGACGAGAGCATCACGCCGTCGAGCGTGATTTTCTTGTCGGCAGTCAGCGTGATGTCAGCGCCGTGGGAGAAGAAATCCTGTCCAGAACCGATCCAGGTGAGATATTCCGGGTCGATCAGGATGGTGCCGGCAGCTCCGCCGGACGCCCGAGCAGACAAGCCATTGCCAGAGAGCGTCACGGTATCGCGCGCCGAAAATTCCACGAAGCCGCCGTCGCCCGAGTCACCGGCATCGGCCGAAACCCGCCCGCTCTTGGTCAGCGTGGCGTTGTGGTCGGCAAAGACCGTGACCGAGCCGCCCGACGCATTCTCGCCCGTGCCATCCGCCGACACCTCGCCTGCCACGGTGATGTCCCCGGCAGCGACGATGCGGATCACGCCGCCGTCGGTGCGAACCTCGGCGGCCGATTGCAGGCCTTCGACATTGACCAGATCGGCGAAGGTCGCCAGAGCCCGCCCGCCCGCCCAGACCTGCGCGCCGGCAGCGACCTCGACCTGGCCGCCCACGAGGGTGACTGCGTCGCGTGCATGGACGCGGCCACGCACCATGACGAGGCCGGTCTGCGACAACGGAATGTGGCCGGCCAGTGCCTGCGCCGTGGCGTCGCCGTCGATGAGTCCTGCGGGCGAGACGAGTCGATCCATGAAATCCGGCGTGGGTGTGGCGAGCGTGAGGCTGCCCACATTGATGACCGAACCGGCACCCACCACGACCCCGTGCGGGTTGAAGAAGTACACGTTGCCGCCGATGCGGCCGTCCTGATAGGCGTTCACCAGCCCGTTGATGTAGGACGTTTCGCTGTGCACCAGGTTGAGCAGATTGCTGGTGTGCTGCGGCAGATGGAGGTTCACCGTCTGGGCGACATCCACATTGAAGGTGGAAAAGGAGTTGTAAGCATGGCTGCCCCGGATGGTTTGCGTGGTGATGTCGGTGGTGTTTCCGTTCACCGTCAGCCGGGTCTGGGTGCGGCCATCGGGCACGATGCCGGACGCCAGGGCGGACAACTGCGCGGCAGTGAACAGCCCCGTGGTCAGCGCGCCGCCACGCAAAAAGCTGCCCAGCCTGAGACTGCCCAGCCGCAGCCGCATGCCGGCATTGAACCAGGCGCAGCGACGCAGGACGCACAGATACTGTTTGCGCAGAAACCCCAGGGCGGCGTAGCTCATGAATCCTCTCCTTGTCGGTGTTGTTCTCGCAGGGTTGCGGTACGGCAGTCGTGCAACTCTCGCATTTAAGCATCGGCCTGCCGCAGGAGAAATACGGGAAAGTGCGTAGAGAGACCGCCCAGCGAAGGGATGCCTCGCGACCGGAGGAGTTAGAGAGACGTGTGTTTCAGCGCGTAGGCCGTCATTTCGGCGACGTTGCGTGTGCCCAGTTTCCGGCCCAGGTTTTCCCGATGCTTTTGTACCGTGGCGGCGCTGATGCCGAGTCGGGCTGCTATGTCCTTGCTTGTGAGCCCCTCGGCCACGCAACGCAGGATTTCCCGTTCGCGGGGGGTCAGCGCCAGACTGGTATCGGGTGGGGAGGTATCCAGTAGCGGTGCGACAGCGGGGCTGATATAGCGCTGCCCGCAGGCGAGCGTCCGGATGGCTTCGATCAGTTCGCTGCTGTTTTCACTTTTGGGCACATAACCCGCCATGCCTTGGTCGAGGGCGGTACGCACCGAGGCGCTGTCCATGCGTGCGCTCAGCGCGAGCAAGCGGCTTTCGGGTGCCAGGGTGCGGAGCTGCCGGGCCACTTCGATGCCATCCATCACGGGGAGCCCCAGGTCCAGTATCACGACCCTGGGCCGGAGCCGGCAAGCCAAACGCAAGGCTTCGCTCCCGTCACTGGCCTCGCCCACCAGGTCGAAATCGCGCTCGCGTCCCAGCAACATGCGCATGCCCTCGCGCACCAGCATGTGGTCGTCGGCGATCAGGATGGTAATCTTGTCCGTCATGCGCATAGCGGTCCAGTTCGGGCGGGTGAACATTACCATGCCTGCGCAATCTCTCTGAAAGGCCAGTCGTGCCTGCGGTGCCAGCGTCCTCCCGCCATAATCCGGTGTTGCCCATCGAAATCGAGACCCAGAGGGCACTACTGGGGCTGCTTCGTGAGCACATGCCGGGCATGTTGGTAGCCAATCTGGTGGTGGCGTCGGTGTTTGCCGCCATGTACCGGATCGAAACCGGCAGCGTCGCCATTGCAGGGTGGTGGCTGGTCCTGGTGCTGGTCAATTTGCTACGTGCTGGATGGAATCATTGGCTGGAGAATCGTCTGGCGTGGCTCGACATGGACAGACTGGACATGGCCAGGCGCATCCATGCATTCTTCGCAGGGGTGTCCGGGCTGGCCTGGGGCGGATTGGCCGTGATTGCATTCAACGGCGAGGCGATCAATCAGGATTTCATCGCACTTGCCGTGGCGGTCGGCATGGTGGGTGGCGCGGTTACACCGCTATCAAGCCTGAAGTGGGCATTTCCCTTCTATGGCAGCGCCATTCTGTTGCCATTCATATTCAAGGCTTACTTGCTGGGCGGGACCATTTACGTCTCGGGTGGCCTGACCCTGAGCGTATATCTGGTCGTTCTGCTGAGCTACGGACGCTCTATCCACCGCACTCTGACTGAGTCGTTCAGGGTGCGACTCGAAAAGGATGAACTGATCAGGGAACTGGAAGCTCTGACACAGTCGCGTTCCCTGTTTCTGGCCGGGGTGAGCCATGACTTGAAGCAACCGGTTCAGGCACTGGGCATGTTCACGGCCTGCCTCAAGGGTATGGCGGGTGAGGTGGGAGGAGAGCGGGGGCGTGAGATCACCCGGTTGGCCGACAATTGTGCCGAAGCGCTGGGGGCGATCGGCAGTCAGGTGTCGAGGCTTCTTGAATTGTCCCGGCTGGAAGCAGGAGAGGTCAGGCCCCAATTGCGCGCGATCCCGCTGGCGGAACTGTTCGAGCAGATTCGCTTCCTTCAGGCGGACAAAGCAAGAGCGAAAGGTCTGCGTCTGCGCTTCGTGACCACGGATCAGGTGGTGATGAGTGACGTGCGCATGCTGCGATCGATCCTCGACAACCTGGTGGGCAACGCGGTGCGCTACACCACGGCGGGCAGCGTGTTGGTAGGGGCTCGCCGGCACGGTGCCATGGTCGAGATTCAGGTTCTGGATACCGGCCCGGGCATTGCCGAGGCCCATCTGCCGCTTCTGTTTGAAGCGTATCGGCGATTCGACGACACAACCGAGAGCGCCGATATCGGGCACGGTCTCGGGCTGGCCCTGGTACACAAGCAGGCTGAGTTGCTGGGGCATGATTTGCATGTTTGTTCCGTAATCGGACGTGGCTCCAGGTTCAGCATCCGGGTGCCTCTTGCCCGGCGGCCGGACTCAATCTGAATATCCGGCAGCGGCGGCAAGTTCGCGCAATCCCGCGAGCCCCTGCGCCACCGTCGCGTCGTGCTCGCGCGGGTACACCATCCATGCCGGCAATGCGATGGAAGGCGCGCCGGCAACGCGCCACAGCCGCTGCGCTTCGAGATGCGGCGCGACCAGCCGCAGCGGGAAATAGCCGCTGCCGTCGTAGGTCAGCAGCTGCTGCACGCCCAGCCAGCCGATGTTGGCGACCAGCGCGGGCGGCGGCGCCTCGGCGAAATGTTCCGAAAAGCGCGCGTGGAATTCCGGGCCCCAGTCGATGTGGATGTAGCCGGGGTCGGGCCAGGCGCGGTTCTTTTCGCTCGCCACCAGCACCAGGGTTTCGTCGAACAGCGCTTCGACCACCAGCCCGGCACGATGGGTGGGCGTGTACATCACCCCGATGTCCACCGAGCCCTCGATCAGCCCCTGCATGATGTCGGCCTCGAAGCCGATTTCCATGCGCAGCGACACCTCGGGCGCGGTTTTGCGCATCCAGTCCACCCAGTGCGGCAGAAAGCCTTCCCACAGCGCGATCCGTCCCGACAGAGTGAGCACGTCGGAAAAGCCCTGCGGCAGGCCGACGTCGTGACGCGCCTGCTCGACCGTGCGCACCAGGTGCTTGGCGTGGCGCAGGAAGCGCTTGCCGGCCGGGGTGAGCTCCGCGCCGTTGCGTCCGCGCTGGAACAGGCGCGCGCCGAGCGTGGTTTCCAGACTGTGGATGCGCGCGCTCACCGTCGATTGGGTGACGAACAGCCGTTGCGCGGCGGCGACGAAATTGCCGGTGGCGGCCACGGCAAGGAAGGTGCGGGCGAGTTCGGTGTCCATGATTCAGCTATCGGTTATTCCGATAGCAAATACAAAAAATAATCGTTAGTCAAATAGTCGTGGCCTCCGTAGACTGAGGGCGTCCATAGACGAACCAGGAGGGCATCATGAACATGGCGCTACACACGACGCTGCCGGAACGCGACGCCGAAGGCTATCTGATCGAGCCGGGCGACTGGAACGAGGACATCGCCCGCGCGCTCGCGGCCGACGAAAACCTCGTGCTCGGCGACGACCACTGGGACGCGATCCGCTTCATGCGCGACTACTACGACGAGCACCAGATCGCCGCCGACGCGCGCTTTGTCATCCGGCACCTCGCCGAACGCTACGGGCGCGACGCGCAGAAAAAACTGTTCGAGCTGTTTCCCTACGGCTATGTGAAGCAGGCGTGCAAGATCGCCGGCATGAAACGGCCGCGTGCCTGGAGCACGGGCTGAGGCGGCGCGTGGTTCGCAAGCTGGCGTATTCGGTTTCCTCGCGCGAGCAGTGGATCTCGGCGGCGGGCGGGCTGGTGGGCATCCTCGCCGTGCTCGCGGTGTCGCACCAGGTGCTGGCGGGGCACGCCGCGTATTTCATCGTCGCCTCGATGGGCGCCTCGGCCGTGCTTCTGTTCGCCGCGCCGCACGGCGCGCTGTCGCAGCCGTGGGCGCTGATCGGCGGCCATCTGGTTTCGGCCGCCGCCGGCGTCACCGTGGCGCGGCTGGTGGACGACCCCACGCTCGCGTCGGCGCTGGCGGTGGCGCTCGCCATCGGCCTCATGTACGGTCTGCGCTGCCTGCACCCGCCCGGCGGCGCGACCGCGCTGTTCGCGGTGCTGGGAGGCGAGGCCATCCACGCGCTGGGCTATGGCTACCTGATCGTGCCGGTGCTGCTCAACGCGGTGACGCTGCTGATCGTCGCCGTGCTGTTCAACTACCCTTTCGCGTGGCGGCGCTACCCGCAGGCCTGGATGCGGGAACCGGCCGAAGCCGTGTGCGCGCTGGAACCGGAGGCGCACCCGGAAAAATGCATGATTCCGCACAGCGCGCTGGTGTACGCGCTATCCCAGCTCGACACCTTCGTCGACGTCAGCGAGGACGACCTGCAGCGCATTTATGCGCTGGCGATGCACGCGCAGGAACCAATGCCTGCGCCCACGCTCGAAACGCCGTACAGCCTGAAGCGACGAGACGCGGCGGGGTAACCCGGCGCCCCGAGCCATGACGGAAAGCGACTGCGGCGCCTGCGGTCACGCCTTTGGCGCGCCCGGCATCGCACCCACCTGGACCACCAGCGACAAGGATCTGGTCGGCACCGCGCTGGGATCCTCGCGTGTGTGGTTCACCCTGGGACACGGCATCGTCAACGAGGTCTACTACCCCCGCATCGACATTCCGCAAATCCGCGATCTCGGCTTCATCGTCGGCGACGGCGCGGGCTTTTGGGTCGAGGTCAAGCGGCTCGGCAACTATGAATTTTCGGTGCCGGCGCCGGGTGTTCCGCTCGCCACGCTCACGCACCGTCATCCCCGCTTCACGCTCACCCTCGCGGTATGTCCGGACGCCGCGCGCGACACGCTGCTCGTCGACGTCGCGCTCGAGGGCGATCCCGGCCTCGCCGTGCACGTCCTGCTCGCGCCGCACCTGGGCGGTACCGGCCGCGACAACCGCGCCTGGGCGACGCGCTACCGCGGCGAGCACGTGCTGTGGGCCGAGCAGGGGCCGTTCGGCCTCGCGCTGGTGGCGAAAACGGCGGCAGGCGACGACGCGCTCGTGCATGGCTCGGCCGGCTACGTCGGCGCATCCGACGGCTGGCAGGATTTCAGCGCCAACGGC
>JAIWOS010000107.1 GCA_020217265.1 Thiobacillus sp.
CGAGCTGACCATGATGGAAAACCGCTTCGTGCCCGCCCGCTTCAAGGACGGCTACGGCCCGGTCGGCGCCTGGTTCCTGCTGTTCAAGGCCCAGGCCGTCAACGCCTACGGCGAAGTCTACATGCAGAAGAACAAGGAACTGCTGAACGACTACCCCCCCTACGGCCAGGCGGCCGTGCCGGCTTCCTGCCTGCGCAACCACCTGATGCTGAAGGAAATGCAGGAAGGCCGCGGCCCCATCTACATGGACACCGTGACCGCGCTCGCCAAGCTGCGTGAAACCCTCACCCCGCGCGAAGTGAAGCACCTTGAAGCCGAAGCCTGGGAAGACTTCCTCGACATGTGCGTCGGCCAGTGCGGCATCTGGGTCGGCGAGAACATCGAGCCCGAGAAGAAGAACTCCGAGCTGATGCCGACCGAGCCCTACCTGTTGGGTTCGCACTCCGGCTGCTGCGGCATCTGGGTCTCCGGCCCGACCGACGTGGGCGCGCCCACCGACGAGATGCATGCAGACAAGGACAAGATCCCCGCGCACCTGCCCAAGGGCTGGAACTGGGGCTACCGTTCGATGACCACGGTCAAGGGCCTGTTCACCGCCGGTGACGGCGTGGGTGCATCCGGCCACAAGTTCTCCTCCGGTTCGCACGCCGAAGGCCGCATGTGCGCCAAGTCCATGGTCAAGTACTGCATCGACAACAAGGATCTCAAGCCCGAACTCGACACCCCCGTCGAGCAGCTGGTGGAAGAGATCTACAAGCCGGTGCGCACCTTCCTCGAGTTCAAGGACTACACCACCGCAATCGACGTCAACCCCAACTACATCACGCCCAAGATGCTGCAGTTCCGCCTGCAGAAGATCATGGACGAATACGTTGCCGGCGTGGCCACCTACTACAAGACCAACGCAAACATGCTGAAGGTCGCTGAAGAAAAGCTGGGCATGCTGAAGGAAGACGCCGAGAAGATGCGTGCGAAGGATCTGCACGAGCTGCTCCGCGCCTGGGAAAACTACCACCGCATCCTGACGGCGGAAGCCCACATGAAGCACATCCAGTTCCGCGAAGAAAGCCGTTACCCCGGCTTCTACTACCGCATGGACAAGAACTTTGTCGATGAGGAAAACTGGCACTGCTTCGTGAACTCGGTCTACGACAAGAACTCCAAGCAGTGGACCTGCTTCAAGCGCGCCCACGTGGATCTGGTCGACAAGTCCAAGCTGTTCAAACCCGCTGCCCACTGAGCAATCAGTAGCCAGTAAACTCCGGGCGCCCCTGTGGCGCCCGGTTTTTTGGGCGACGCCAATTCAATACAGTGCGTCCGGTTTTTTTGGGCGACACCAATTCAACACAGCGCGCCCGGTTTTTCCTGCTCCTGCAACGATATCTGCGCGACTGAAGGAGTGTTCAGCATCCAGCCGAAAACGCGTACCCTACGCTTTCGCCTGTGTGTTGTCTGATGTGGGGCCATGTGCCCGAAAGGTTGTAAGCAATGAACGAAGCCGAATTCAAGGACATGATCGCCGACTCGCCCTTTGCAGGCAGCCCGGTCAAACCTGTCATGCTCGCGGAGGATGCCAAGCTGCAATTCCGCTGCCACCGCAACGTCAAGTGCTGGAACGCCTGCTGTTCCAACATCGACATCCCGCTCACGCCCTACGACGTGCTGCGTCTGAAAAAGCGCCTGGACATGCCTTCGGGCGAATTCCTCAAGCAGTATTCCGTGCCCTTCGAGATGGACAAGGACGGCATGCCCGGCATCAAGCTCAAGCCCGTCGAAGGCGGCACCGCCTGTCAGTTCATGAAACCCGAAGGCTGCGGCGTGTACGAAGACCGCCCGACCGCCTGCCGCTACTACCCGGTGGCGCTATTGACCATGCGCCGCTCCGACGAATACTTCGACCGCGCCGCCTACGCCATGGTCAAGGAACAACACTGCCTCGGCCACTTCGAAGACAAGACGCAGACCATCGAAGAATACCGTCGCGACCAGGGCGTGGACGAGTACGACCAGAAAGCCCATGCCTGGCGCCAGCTCGTCGTCAAGCGCAAGTCGGCTGGCCCCGCCATCGGCAAGCCCACCCCGGTGTCGAACCAGCTCTTCTTCATGGCGAGCTACGATATCGACCGCTTCCGCGCCTTCGTCATGAGCGAAAGCTTCAACGACACCTATGACATTCCAGTCGAGCAGATGGCCCAGCTCGTGGCCGACGACGAAGCCCTGCTCGATTTCGGCCTCAATTTCCTGCGCCACACCCTGTTCGGCGAGAAATGCGTCGCGGAACGCCCCGATGCTTACGAAAAACGTCTCGCCCGCCGTCGCGCGCTGCTCGAACAGCAAAAGGAAGCCGAATTCGAGCAGAAAATGGCGCTGGAAGACGACAAGTATTCTGGCGAACATTGACTACGATGCGTTGCTTCACCTGGCTGGCTAGCGGCCTGCTCGTCCTGCTTGCGGGAGGCGCCAGCGCCGCTTCGCTCAACAAGTGCATCGACGCCCAGGGCAAGGTCACTTATTCCAATCTGCCTTGCACCAATGCACGCGAGATGCGCAAAGTCGAAATCGACCCCGCACCCGCGCCCGAGCCTGTGCACGTCACGCCCAGACCTAAACTCGAGAAGCCCGCCGCTGACGCGCCAGAATCCAAGGAACCCCCCGTCACAAAACTGCGGCTGGATTCCGCAGCGGGAAATGCCCGTGCGGCAACCAAACCCACGGCGCGGCACTGTGATGCGCTCGCCGACAAACTCGGCCTCGTGCTCGACAAGATGGACGACGCCCGCCGCAAGGGCTACACGCAGAAGCAGATGGACGACTGGAATCAGGACGTGAAAGAACTCGAACGCAAGAAGCAGCAGGCCGGCTGCTTCTGAACCGGCCACATCCCATGAACGCACGCACCCTCGACCCCGCCCACCACCTCATCGAAAAGGAACCGTATTACGAGCCCGTCGGTGATGAAATCCAGCTTTTCGAGGCCGCCTGGCGCCAGCAGATTCCGGTGCTGCTGAAAGGCCCCACCGGATGCGGCAAGACCCGCTTCATGGAGCACATGGCGTGGCGCCTCAAGCGCCCGCTGATCACCGTGTCGTGCCACGACGATCTCACCGCCTCCGACCTCGTGGGCCGCTATCTGGTCAAGGGTGGCGAAACCGTGTGGGTCGACGGCCCTCTGACCCGCGCCGTGCGCTGCGGCGGCATCTGCTACCTGGACGAAGTGGTCGAGGCGCGCAAGGACACCATGGTGGTGATCCACCCGCTCGCCGACGACCGCCGCACCCTGCCGATGGAGAAGCTCGGCCAGATCGTCGAGGCACCGCCCGAATTCTGCCTCGCCATTTCCTACAACCCCGGCTATCAAAGCGTGTTGAAGGATCTGAAGCAGTCGACCCGGCAACGCTTCGTCGCGCTTGAATTCGACTACCCATCGCCCGAGCTCGAACGCCGCATCGTCACCGCCGAATCCGGCGTGTCCGAGCAAGTCGCCGCCAATCTCGTGCGCTTCGCACAGATGACCCGCAATCTCAAGGGCAGCGGACTCGAAGAAGGCGCCTCGACACGCCTGCTGGTGCACGCCGGCAAGCTCATCGCCGACGGCGTGAGCCCGGTGTCGGCGTGCAAATCCGCGGTCGCGCAGGCCGTCACCGATGACGCCGACATGCTGAAGGCCATCCAGGAGTTGTCCTCCTCCATCTTCTGATGGCGCCGCTTTAATCATGGCGCTGACCCCGCTCACCGCCACCGAAATGGAAGCCAGCCTGCACGTCTGGCTGGACACCGAGTTCACCTTCTTCAAGGTCGAGGAACTTGCCGCGGAGTTGCAGCCGCTGGCGCGCGACGAGCAGGATTTCATTCTCGGCTGGATCCGCCGCATCGCCAGCACTCACATCACGCTCGCCTGGCAATTCGGCCGCCGCGCGCCGGCGCTGCTGCCGCGCATGGAACGCCGCCTGCTGGAAGCCTGGGCCGTCCACACCTGCGACGTGTTCGACCGCACCGGCCTGCAAACCGCGCTGCGCGTAATGGAGGAGGTCGACAGCTTCGACGCGCAACAGCACCGCAACGATGCCGCCGGCGCGCTGTTCGACGAAATTGCCCCAGTGCTTGGCAACTTCGTGTGCGGCCTGTCGGGCCGGCGACTCAAGCTGGAACAAGGCGATGCGGCCTGGACCGATGGCGAGCGCATCGTGCTACCCCCCTTGATCGCCGCGCTGCCCGACGAGTCGGACAACTTCCAGCTCGCCAAGGTCACGGTTGCCCTCCTGTGGGCGCAGACCCGTTTCGGCACGCTGCGCATCGATTTTGTCGAGCTCGGCCGGCGCTACGACGATCCCGATCGCGCGCTGGCGCGCGTGCATGCGCTGGAAACCCTGCGGCTTTCCGCCTGCATCGCGCGCGAGTTGCCGGGGCTGCACCGCGAGATGCTGCGGCTGCGCCAGCAGCTTGACACACCGCTGCCCGCCGACTGGCAAGCATTTGCCGTAACGCTCGCCCACCCAGACGCGACCGAATCCGACAGCCTGGCGCTGCTCGCCCAGGCGTACGCACTCGATACTTGCCCTTGCTGGAAGGACCAAGGCTGTCTGCGCCCCGAGGCCGTGGCCACGACCCGCGCCGCTCGCATTGACAAAGAAAAGGCGCGCTTGCGCATCAAGCTCGCCGAACTGCTCGAAGAACACGCCGCCGGCAAGCCGGACTCGCCGCAAGAGCGGCCCCCGCCCCCCGACATCGACGTCGCCCCGCGCGAGCAGAATGGCGCGCTCGATTTCGAGATCACGTTGGACGGCGCCCCGCTCGCGCCGCCCGACGACGTGAAGCAGTTGCTCACCTCGGTCTATCTCGATTTTGGCGAGATCCCGCCGGAATACCTCTCGCCGGCCGGCGAAGGCGAATACGACCCGAAAAAGGTGTTCGACCAGCCGGAAGATCCGGACGCTGTCTGGCACGGCACCTATCACGAGAAAGGTGCCGAGCTCTACCCCGAGTGGGACCTTGGCCGCCAGCACTACCGCAAGAACTGGTGCGTGATGCGCGAAAAGGGCGTGACCCCGGTCTACGACGATTTCGTGCGCGACACGCTCGCCAAGCATCAGGGCGTCATCAAGCACCTGCGCAAGAAATTCGAGGTCATGCGCGACGAGAACCGGCTCGACCGCCGGCAGACGCAGGGCGACGAAATCGACCTCGACGCCCTCGTTGAAGCACTCGCCGACGCGCAGGACGGCCGCGAAATGAGCGACCGACTGTTCCAGCAGATGCACCGCGCCGAACGCAACATTGCCGTCGCCTTCCTGGTCGACATGAGCGGTTCGACCAAGGGCTGGATCAACGAGGCCGAGCGCGAGGCGCTCATCCTGCTATGCGAGGCGCTGGAGCTACTGGGCGACCGCTATGCGATCTACGGTTTTTCCGGCACCACCCGCAAGCGGTGCGAACTGTTCCGCATCAAGACGTTCGACGACATCTACGACGACGAAGTCCGCGCGCGCATCTCGGGCATCCGGCCGCAGGAATACACGCGCATGGGCTTTGCGCTGCGCCACATGACCAAGCTCCTCAACGGGGTCGAGGCGAAAACGCGTGTGCTGGTCACGCTCTCCGACGGCCGCCCGGACGACTACTTCGACGTCTATCGTGGTGAATACGGCGTCGAGGACACCCGCATGGCGCTCCTGGAAGCCAGCCGCACCGGCATTCACCCCTTCTGCATCACCCTCGACCGCGACGCCCGCGACTACCTGCCGCACATGTACGGCGCCGCGCGTTACATCATTCTCGACGACGTGCGACAATTACCGGTCAAGGTCACCGACATCTACCGCCGCATCACGACATGAGTCTCGACGAACTGAAAGTGGGTTACTTCTACAGCAACGGCGCCTATGGCCGCACCTGGGGTGTGCGTCAACTCGCCGAAATTGCCGTCCAGCCGGATTCTGGCGCCACCGTCTACCACTTCAAGGGCGTTGCGGGTATCTGCCGCCGCAAAAAGGGCCACTGCAGCCCCGAAGAATTCGCACGCTGGGCCAAGTATCAGGTCGCGCTGATGGAAAACGACTGGAAACGGGTAGGCGGCGACACTCCCGCAGACGGAACCGGGGTGGGTTAGTCCGCTTCGCCGGCGTCGCCGGAAGCCGGCTCGGCCGCGACGGGTCGCGCCACCTGCGTTCCCAGGTAATCCATCACCGCGTAGGTCAGTGCGTTGCAGCCCGTGCCATCGAGCGCCGAAATGGCGAACACCGGGCCGGTCCAGCCGTAATCCGCGACAAATTTCGCCACCACGGCGTCACGCTCGGCCGCGTCAACCATGTCGAGCTTGTTCAGCACCAGCCAGCGCGGCTTCTCGAAAAGCGCCTGATCGTACTTGCGCAGTTCCTCGACGATGGCACGCGCCTCGTGCACCGGGTCACCCGCTTCCCAACGCGGCGAAATGTCGACCAGATGCAGCAACAGGCGCGTGCGCTGCAAGTGCCGCAAGAACTGATGTCCCAGGCCCGCGCCTTCCGCCGCCCCCTCGATCAGGCCGGGAATGTCGGCGATGACGAAACTGCGTTCGCTGTCCACCCGCACCACGCCCAGATTCGGTGCCAGCGTGGTGAAGGGGTAGTCGGCCACCTTCGGCCGCGCCGCCGACACGGCGCGGATGAAGGTCGACTTGCCCGCGTTGGGCATGCCGAGCAGGCCCACGTCGGCCAGCACCTTCAGCTCCATCGCCAGCTCGAATTCCTCGCCCGGCTCGCCCAGCGTGTGCTGGCGCGGCGCGCGGTTGATGCTGGACTTGAAATGGATGTTGCCAAGCCCGCCCTTGCCGCCCCGCGCGAGGCAGACACGCTGCCCGTTCGTCGCCAGATCGGCAACCACTTCCCCCGTGTCGACATTGGTAAACACCGTGCCGACCGGCACGCGGATGGTCAGGTCTTCCCCGCCCTTGCCGTAGCACTGCGCGCCGCGCCCGTTCTCGCCCTTCTGCGCCTTGAAAATGCGCGTATAGCGGAACTCGACCAGGGTATTGATATTGCAGTCGGCCACGGCGTAAATGCTGCCGCCGCGGCCGCCATCGCCGCCGTCCGGCCCGCCCTTGGGAATGTATTTCTCGCGGCGGAACGAAGCGCTGCCGTCGCCGCCCTTGCCCGCGATGACCTGGATTCTGGCTTCGTCGATGAATTTCATGATCTGATCCGGAAACAAAAAAGCCCCATCCGATGGACGGGGCTTTTATCGAAGCAGGAACGCTCAGGCCGCAACAGGCTCGATGCGCACCACCTTGCGACGGGCCGCGCCCTTGATCTCGAACTTGACGGTGCCATCGGCCTTGGCAAACAGGGTGTGATCCTTGCCGATGCCCACATTGTCGCCCGGATGGAACTGGGTGCCGCGCTGACGCACGATGATGTTGCCGGCCAGGACCATTTCGCCGCCATAGCGCTTCACGCCCAGGCGTTTCGACTCGGAATCGCGGCCGTTACGCGAACTGCCGCCTGCTTTTTTGTGTGCCATGGTGTGTGCTCCTTATGCGGAAATGCCGGCGATCTGCACTTCGGTGTAGTACTGGCGATGCCCCTGGCTCTTGCGGTAGTGCTTGCGGCGGCGCATCTTGAAAATCTTGATCTTGTCGCCGCGCGCCTGATCCAACACGGTAGCCTTGACGGTAGCGCCGCGCAGCAGGGGCGCGCCCATCTTGATCTCGCCATCGCCGCCGACCATCAGAACCTGGTCAAACGTGATCTCGCTGCCGATCTCGGCATCGAGCTTTTCGATTTTCAGTTTGTCGCCGGCACTCACGCGATACTGCTTGCCGCCGGTTTTGATGACTGCGTACATGGGGGGTCTCCAAACGATTCGATCCCGGGAAAACGCGGCATTCTAACGATGAAAGCAAGGCGAGTCAAACATTTGGCCCGCCTTTCGAACCCGCCCCCCGCGCGATGAAAAACCCCGGCCGGGCTGCTACCATTGCAAAGATTATTCAATAACAAAATCCCTCATCGTGTCCCTGGAGCGCCTGCAAACCTTTCTGGCCGACGACATGCGTGCCGTCGACCAAGTCATCCGTCACAGCCTGTATTCAGACGTGGTCCTGATCCGGCAGGTGTCCGAATACATCATCAACAGTGGCGGCAAGCGCCTGCGCCCTGCGCTGGTGCTGCTTTCGGCCGGATGTTTCGACTATGCCGGCCGCGCCCATCACGAACTCGCCGCCGTGGTCGAATTCATTCACACCGCCACCCTGCTGCACGACGACGTGGTCGACGAATCCGAACTGCGGCGTGGGCGCAAAACCGCCAACGCGCTGTTCGGCAACGCCGCCAGCGTGCTGGTCGGCGATTTTCTGTACTCGCGCGCCTTCCAGATGATGGTTGCGATCGACAACATGGAAGTCATGCGCATCCTGTCGGACGCCACCAATACCATCGCCGAAGGCGAAGTGCTGCAGTTGCTCAACTGTCACGACCCCGATATCGACGAGGAAAGCTACCTGCGCGTCATCCGCTACAAGACCGCCAAGCTGTTCGAGGCTGCCGGCCGCCTCGGCGCAGTCATCGGCTGCGGCACCGAGGCCGAAAAGGACGCGCTGGGCCGCTATGGCATGCACCTTGGCACCGCATTCCAGTTGATCGACGACGTGCTCGATTATTCGGGCGATTTCCTCAAAACCGGAAAAAACATCGGCGACGATCTGGCCGAGGGCAAACCCACCCTGCCCCTGCTATACGCAATGAAGCACGGCACTCCCGAGCAGGCTGCACGCATTCGTGAAGCCATCGAGCACGGCGGACTCACGGAGTTCCAGAGCGTGCTCGCCGCGATCAAGGATACGAACGCCCTGCAGTACACGCGGGAGCAGGCGCAACGCGAAATCCGCATCGCCAACGACGCAATTTCTGTTCTGCCTGATTCAAATTCCAAATCAGCTTTGCTACAATTAGCGGCTTTCGCGGTGGACCGTAGTTTCTGAACGCGAAAAATTCCCGGTAGTTCAAATCAAACCGGGTTCCTCTGGAACCCGCCATCTGCCTCGGGGTGTAGCTCAGCCTGGTAGAGTACTGCGTTCGGGACGCAGGAGTCGGAGGTTCGAATCCTCTCACCCCGACCACTTTCTCCATCTCGGATCAAGGCGCTATGTGATTTTTTCGCGTGCACCATTTTCGTGCCGCGACAAATCTGCGACACCTTTGCTGCCCTTTGCCTAACCCAACCGTTAAACGACGTCCCTAGTGTTTCCGTTCACTGAATTCCGACCCGGGATTATCATAATTAAAATCCCAGGGCTGACAGGCAAGGTTTACGAACAGGGCGGTGCCGTCCGGGTCAAGCCGGATATACATCGCGCCGGTTTCGTTCTCGATGCCATACTTCAGCATCCAGGTTGTCATTCGGTATGTCTGGCCATTTGCGCTTGAATTCGATGGTGAAGCTCGCCATGGACATGCGTAGAGGACGTGCTTCTGGATACTGACCGCTGACAAGCAAAATGTAGCTCATGCGCACTCCTCCCAGAGTGCAGTGTTTCCCACCATTTCCCCGCAGCGATGAGGCGGCCCGGGTGCATTGCGCGAGCCGAAATGTTGGCCGAACTCTACTGGGGCATTTGCGGCACCGTCAAGCGCGGCAGTGTTACACCCAACGGAAATGCATTTTCCGCCCCCCTCACCCCAGCGCCCGCCCCACGAACACCACCGCGATCGTCACCAGCCCCAGGATCAGGTTGATGCCGATCAGTTGACGGATCTGGCCCAGCGCGGCGCCGCCGGCTTTCCAGTCCTGCGCGGCAACGGCGCCCTTGAGCTTTTTGTAGGGGGCGAAGAAGACGTGGCCGAAGATGGCCATCATGACGAGGCCAAGCGCGAGCATGGCCAGCGCGTAGTGCGGGGCGCTTGTGCCGCCGAAGACCGCGATCAGGTGCAGACCAGTGGCGAGGATGAGCGCGACGGAGAGCCACACCCAGGGAAAAAACTTGCCGAAGACGCCGGCCCACAGGGTGAGCCGCTGCGGCGGTTCGAGCACGCTGGCGGCGACAGGCCGCAGCGCCATGTAGGCGAAGAACATGCCGCCGACCCAAACGACGACGCCGAGGACGTGCAGCAGATAGACGAGGTTTTGCATGGTGTGCTCCTAGAACAAACGGGACTGGTCGAGAACGCGCTTGACCGGCGCGAACGTGCGGCGGTGCTGCGGACAGGCGCCGTAGGCTTTCAGCGCGTCGAGGTGCTGGGCGGTGCCATAGCCCATGTGCTGGGCGAAGCCGTATTCGGGGTGGGCCTCGTGCAGATGGCGCATGAAGCGGTCGCGCGCGGTCTTGGCGAGGATGGAGGCGGCGGCGATCGATGCCACCTTGTCGTCGCCCTTGACGACGGCCTGTGAGCGCCACGGCCACTCGGGGCAGCGGTTGCCGTCGACCCACACTTCGCCGGGGCTGCGGCCGAGCCCTGCGACGGCGCGCCGCATCGCGAGCAGGGTGGCCTGCAGGATGTTGAGCGTGTCGATCTCCTCGACGCTGGCTTCAGCCACGCACCAGGCGACGGCGTCGCGCTGGATGACGCCGGCCAGCCGCTCGCGCGCGGCGGGTGAGAGTTTCTTGGAATCGCGCAGGCCGTCGATGCGGCGTTCGGGGTCGAGCATGACGGCGGCGGCGACGACCGGGCCGGCCAGCGGGCCGCGCCCGGCTTCGTCCACGCCGCACAGGCCGAGCGGCCCCCAGTGCAGCTTCATGCGCCCGCCTCCAGATACGGTGAAAGCGCGTCGGCAATGCGGGCGGCGGCGTTCTGCCGCAACGCCGCATGCATGTCGCGAAAGCGGCCAATCACGCTTTCGCGCCGTGACGTATCGTCCAGCCAGGCGAGCGCGTCGGCGGCGAGGTTTTCGGCGGTCGCGGCTTCCTGGATGCGTTCGGGCACGATGCATTCGCGCGCGAGGATGTTGGGCAGCCCCACCCAGGGCAGCAGCGCCTTTCTGCGCATGAGCCAGGCGGTGAGCGCCGGCACGCGGTAGGTGATGACCATGGGTTTTTTGAACAGCGCGGTTTCCAGCGTGGCGGTACCCGAGGCGACGAGCGCGACGTCGCAGGCGGCGAGCGCGGTGTGCGACTGGCCTTCGAGCACCGTGAGTTCGAGTTCGCGCCCGGCGCGCGCCTGCGCGATCAAGGCCGCGGCGGCGGGACTCGCGGCCGGCAGCACAAAGCGCGCGCCGGGGCAGCGCTGCCGGATG
>JAIWOS010000039.1 GCA_020217265.1 Thiobacillus sp.
CAGGCGTCGCCAGCGGGGCCACGCTCACGGCAGGTCGCGACGTGCGCGTGGCCGCCCGTACCGCCACCGATGCCGACGCCATCGCCGTCGGTGTCGCCGTATCGGGCGGCGCTTCGCTCGGCGGCGGCGTGGCGCTGGCCTTCGTCGACGACCGCACCCTGGCCGAAGCCTCCGGCACGGTCAGCGCGGGTCGCAACATTGACGTCGTCGCCGAAGATGGTGCCGTGGCGCAGGACAACCAGGGACTGGTTGTCGATCTGGGCGATGTGCAGGTCAATCAGCGCACCCCGACCTCCACACTGCTGACCTTTGCCGGCGGCGGCGGCATCGTCGGCCTCGGCGCATCGGTCGCCATCCTGGACAAGGACAGCGACGCTACCGCCCGTATCGGCGACCACGCGGTCATCACCGCGCACGGCTCGGCTGCCGCCGAACCCGGCGGTACCACCGGACTGGTCACGGTCGACGCCGGCGTCGATCACGACCTGGAAGCCAAGGGCATGGGCGCGGCTGTGGGTCTTGCCGGCATCGGTGTTGCCATTGCCCGCGTGACGGAAGACAGCGATGCCACCGCCCAGGTGGGCCAGTATGCCCGCGTCAGCAGCAAGTCGCTCGACGTCCACGCCCACGCGCAGACCGACACCCGCGCGCACGTGGTGGCGGCGGCGGGCGGGGTCGTATCCGGGGCCGGGGCCGACGGCAAGGTCACCGACACCTCGTCGGCCACGGCCGAACTCCAGACCGGCGCAGCGATATCCACGCCCACGGGTCATGCACAGGTTCGCGCCGAAGTGGACCCCCGTGCCCGGGCCTACGCCCTCGGGGCCGCAGTCTCCGCCGGTGTCTCCATCGGCGTGTCGCTCGCCGAGGCGCGGGTGGATACTGCCGCGCGCGCCCTCACGGGCAGCGGTGTCGAAGTCACCGCCGACGACATGACCCTGCTGGCGGAAACCCGCCTGCGCGGCAACACGGCCGAAAGCGACGCCATCGCAGCGGCTGGCGGCCTGTTGCTGGGTGCGAGCGGGGCTGAATCGAAGGCCATCGTCCAGACCGACACTGTGGCGGATCTGGGTGCCGACAACCGCATTGTGGCGACCGATGAACTGCGCATCGCCGCCGAATCCGTCACCCGCGCCGACGCTGACGTCACCGGCGTGAATGCCGGCCTGCTCGCCGGCGGCAGCGCTGCCTCCCTTGCCCGCGCGAACACGGAAACCTACGCCAGGGTGGCCGACAACCCGGACTTCACCGCCGCCCGCGTGAACCTGGAAGCCGACGGCAGCGACAAGCTGCGCGCGAACACCACGGCAGGTTCCGGCGGTCTGGGCGCGCTCACGGCGGCACGTGCCGAAACCGACGCCGATGCCAAAACCTACGCCATTCTGGGTGGGGCCGGCAGCGCGGCAGGCAGCGTCACGGCGGCTTCGGTCGCGATCGAAGCCGTGCAACACACCAATTTCGACGCCTTTGCCGATTCCACCAACGCTGCGGTGGTCGGCTATTCCGGCGCACGCGCCACCAATCAAGTGGATACCGATACCCGCTCGATCGTGGGCCCGCATCTTGCAATCCACAGCGAGGCTCTCACTGCCCGCGCCTGGAACGACGTCGACAAACCCGCTTCGTCCAGCCGGTACAACGTCGACTCTGGCTCCGGCGGCCTGCTCAACGGCGCAGCCGCCCGCTCCGAAAGCACGATTCGCAACAGCGCACTGGTCGAAGTGGCCCATGACGTGCTGATCGATGTGGACGTGGCGGGAGTCAACACCGGCACCCTCGGTCTCGCCGCCTGGAACCAGGTGGATGCCAGCGACCGCGTGCGCCTGGATTCCGGCGGCGCCATCGCGATCGCCAAGGCCGAGTCCAGCATCGAGAACACCCGCAACGACGCTACGGTGAGACTTGGCCAGGACACCACCTTGCTCACCGACGGCGATGCCAACCTGTCGGCCCGCACCGACGCCGACATCCATGCCAACGCACGTTCGAAGACATACGGCCTCGCAGGCGCTGCCGAGGGCGAGAGTACGGCGGCCATCGTGGCCGACAACCGGATCGAACTCGCCGCCAGCGTATTGATCGAGGCGCAGGGAGATGTACACCTGATGGCCGGTACAGATCGCAATCAGGCCAACGATCTTTACGCCGACGCCGAAACCCGGCTCTGGAACTACACCGCCATTCCCGTCGAGAACGACCCCGAAGCCCACGGTTCGATCGTCCAGCACAACACCGTCGACATCGCGTCCGGCGCCCGGGTGCGCTCGGTAAGGGATGTGCACCTTACCGCCACCGAGGGTAGCCACCGCACGCGGGGATTCGGCGAAGGCACCGATGCTTACCGCGAAACGCTCGCGGCCATTGGTGAATTTTTCGGCGAGGACAGCTCCTCGCTGAGGATCAGCGGCGGCTCCACCTACGACAACGCCACCGCCCTGTTCGGACTTGATCCTGCATCGGGCGTGAACGTGGACGGCGTCGTCGAGGCCGGCATCTGGCATCGCCAGTGGCTGACCCTTGCGGCAGACGGTGTCACGGTCACCCACTCCGAGGCCATGGCGAACAGCTACCAGTTCCGCGACAACGTGAGCCTCGCAGCCGAACTGTCGGAGGAAATCGCCAAGCTGCGGGCCGAAGCGCAAGCCACCCGCGACGCGGCCAACAGCTATGCCGGCAGTGATGCGGCCGACGCCGCGTTGGCGCTGGACAACGATGCCCGCATCCTGGAGCAGCAACTCGCCGCGCTGGAAGACCCCAACGCGCGCGTCGGCTTCATCGACATAGCCAACACCCTGGCGCGCAGCGGCAACGTGCGCATCACCGGCAAGTATCTGACCGGCTCGACCAGCGGCAGCCTCACGGCGCCGGGTGACGTGCGCATCGACATCGAGAACCGCTCCACCCGGTTCATGCAGACCGGCAGCCTCACCATTCCTGACGAAGACGGCGGCCAGATCACCTTCAACGGCCTCAGGGTATCGTCCAACGTCGACATCAACGCCCGAAACAGCCTTGGCCGTACCGCCGCCTTCGGGACCCTGGTGGACGCCAGCACGTCTCCCGCCCCGGTCATCCGGGTGGAAAACACCAACGACGCAAACACGACGGCTGGCTCTCCTGCACAACTCTGGATGCGCGGCGACGTGAACAATCTGGGCGGGGAAGCCGTGGCGAAGAGCCACGGCACGCTGCGCGTATCGGCCAACATCAACGCCGAAACGGTGAATATCGCAACCGGCGGCGATTTCATCAAAACCTACACACCCGGCTTCACCCATCAGGGTGGCGATCCGGTCAAGCAACTGGGCAGCTTGCCCGGCCAGCGCGAAGTCGCCCAGACCGATTACAGCCAGGGTCTGCCGCTGCGTAACTGCGGCAGCGACGGCAAGGGATGCAGTACCACCATCGCTGGCAACAACGTCTACATCAGCGGCGAAAAGCTGAACATCAACGGCCTCATCCAGGCTGGCCTGCCGGACCGGGCCATCGTCATCGATTACGCCCTGCTTGCTGCTCTCAACCCCTCGGAAGGCATCGCCAACAGCGCCGCCATCGCCAAGCTCAAGACCAACTGGACCGCCGGCGACCATAGCGTACGCTATCTCGACCTGAATTCGCCCGCGCCGGAAAGCAGCGAAATCAAGGTGCGCTACGACGCCGAGAATGACCGCCTCGAACTGGCTGGTGTGCGCATGGGCGGCGGCCACATGGAACTCTTCGGCAACGTGTTTTCAACCGGCAACGGCGAGCTCCGGGTCATGGATGGTTACGGCCGCATCAACGTCAGCAACACCACGGGCTACGACCTGGCCGTGGGCCGGCTCGACACCGGCCCCGGCGTGGAAGGACTGATCCGAATCACCGACACCTCGCAGCGCGATCCGAACAATGCACCGCTGGTCACCGAGATCACCCGGCTGGGCAACACCCTCGAAACCCGCACCAGCGCCACGGTGGACGCGAACGGACGCCCAAGCACGCTGATCTCGTCGACGACCGGTCGAAATGGCGTTTTCAATCCCACCCCCAACCGACGCTTCAACTGGATCAACGGCGACTCGACCAAGCATGAGACCCGGGACGTCTACACCACCCGCTACTTCCTCGGCAGCGACGGCCTCGCCAAGGACAAGGACCTGGACCCGGTGCATACAACTTTCCCCACGGTCTACTCGGAGCGGCTGACCGGAGACTGGCTGTCCGGTGGCGAGAACAACAGCGTCGACTACCGGCTCGACTACACCCAGGTCACCACCAGCAAGGTCACCACCCGCGACGATTATTCCAGCGGCTACGGGTGCGACACCATCTACACCTGTATCGATCACACGGTCGACAAGCGCTGGTACGTCAACAACTACTACCACCACAGCCTCAATGCCTCGCAACCGGTGAAAGTCACGTTTACCGGCTACGACACCGCCGACGTGCGCGTGGACGGGGGCAACAGCCAACTGCTGCTGGGTGGACTGGTGCGGGGCCTCACCGGCCAGACCTCGATTTCTACCAACGGAGGCATCCTGAGTCTTTCGGACGACGCCCGCATCGTCGCCAGCACACTCGTTCTCACGGCCAGTAACGGCGCCATTGGCAGCACCACAAACCCGGTGAGAATCGATCTCACCGAGAGCGACCCCGCGCGCGGGCTGATGGCAGGCCAGCTCACTGCCACCGCCTTGCACGATATCGCCATTCAGGAAACCGACGGCAACCTGCGTCTGGCCAGCGTGACGAGCACCACCGGCAATGCCCGTCTCGTGGCCGACCGCAATATTGCCGGAACCGGTTCCGGCACCACCGTGAGCGCGAATGACATTCAGCTCGTCTCGCTTTCCGACACGATAGGCAGCCCGGGCACGCCGCTGGTCGTCGATACCCGCGGCACGACGACGGTGCTGTCGGCCCAGGCCGCGGGCGACATCCATCTGCGCGAGGCCACGGGCGACATGCGCGTCGGCGAGATCCGTTCGCTGGCCGGCGATGTGACGCTGTCCGTTCCCGACGGCAGCCTTTACGACGCCAACACCCGCGAGCAAACCGACGAAAGCACCCGCCAGCAATTGCTGGCGCTGTGGGACGAGATGGCCCTGACCGGCAACAGTGCCATCGCTGCCCGCGAACGCAACCTGCAGGCGCAAACGAACCGGCTCAAGCAGGAATACGAAGCCTATTTCCGTATGCGTAACCTGCACCGGCGTGACGACGGCAGCTACCGTGCCGACGCCTACGATCCCGGTTACGTGTTCCGTGCCACTGCCGCCCAATCCTCTGCCCTGAAATCGATCAACGGCTGGAACGACGCCGACGTGGCTGCATACGAAGCCAGGCAAACGGCCGCCTATCACGCGGCCTACCAGCGTTTTGGCGGCGCAGACTACGTCGTGTCGTTCCAGCCCGCACTCACCGGCACCGAGGTCGCCGCACTGTCGCAAGGGGCGGTCTGGAACGACGCCCAGCTCAGCAACGCGCTGGCCGCCGGGCTGTTCCGGCCGGTAGCCGATACCGAAGTCAGGATCGAGGACGCCAATGTCATCGGCAACCGCCTCAACCTGCAAGTCAGCGGCAGCATCGGGTTCGACCAGACCTCTCCAGTGGTGATCCAGCGCGGTGCCGATCTGTCGAACCTGAGCGACGCGGACAAGCTTGCGCTCCTGACCGCCGAACTCGGCGACATCGAAATCGTCGGCAATGAAATCCGCATCCGCCAGAAAGAAGACCTGGACGTGACCGCCGCCGGCGCAGTACGCGCCACTGCCAGCGGAGATATCCTGCTGGGTTCGGAAGCAAACCTGCTGCTGGATGAAATCCAGAGCGGTGGCGAAGCGCGCATCAAGACCGGCGCGGGCATCAATGGTTTGGCAGACAAGGTGCACGTTACCGCGTCCCGTGTCATCCTCGAATCCGGGGGCGGCGATCTGGGTTCTGCGGGCACCCCCATTCATGTCGAGCTGCCCGACGCGGGCCAGCTCACCGCCCGCGCCGCCGGCGATCTCCATCTGCGGGAGCACAGCGGCGACATGACGCTGGAGAGCATCTTCGCCAAGGGCGGCATCACGCTCGCCACACCCGGTTCCATCGTCGAAGCGGTGGCTGACCGGGCGCTCGATGTGCGCGGCGGCAATGTGAATCTCTCCGCCGGCGACACCATCGGCCGGCCGGGTGGGGACAACGCCCTCGATGTGGCCGTCCATGCACAGGGCCGCCTGGACGCCCGCGCGCCCAACGGCGTCTACCTCAACAGCACCGGGGTATCCGGCAAGCTGGGTGACATCACCACCCAGGGCGACTTCAGCCTCACGCTCGCCGATGGCGGCATCACCGTAGAAGGGCATGTCCAGGCCGACGCCAGCGTTCGACTCGGCGCGGCGGACGACATCACCTTCGCCGGGGGCAGCGTGCACAGCGCGGGGCCGGTGACGCTGACAGCCGGGCTCGACGGCAGCGGCAGCGTCACCGGCGACGACAACGGCCAGGCCGACGTGGTCGCAACGGGACCGGTCATCATCCAGGCGGCTGACGCCATCGGTGGCGTCGATCCGCTTTCGATCGAAACCGATGGCACGCTCGTCCTGCAGGGCCGCCTGATTCAGGCGGAAGTGCAGACCGTGACGCCAGGCAAGACGATCGAGCTTCAGGTAACCGGGCCCAACGGCACGCTGGCGCAAGACGTCACGCTCGACCTGCCTGGCACCGGGCACGTGCGCTTCGACACCCTGATGACCGGCAACGGCAGCATCCGAACCGCCGGCACCGGCCTCGACGTCGCGCTCGGGCACGTCGGCGACTGGGTGCGCTTCCACACGGGCACATTCGACGTCCGGATCGACCATCTCGATCGCCGCCCGACACGCGGCACGGATTTGCGCGCCTTCACCCTGGATGGCGACTTCAGCCTGGCGCTCACGCCGGATATCGCCCGCATCGGTGCATATGTCATCAATCAGAATCCGCGCCGTGCCGTAATCGGCACGCCGGCCGGCTATGCCGACCGGGAGGTGGACGAAGCACTGCGCAGCCTTCGCCAGACTGACATTCCATCCACTGCGTTCGGCGCGCCGCCCTCTCGCCCGGCTTCGGTCGATACGCTGGTCAGTCTGGACCCGGAACAGCTGGAACGATCGCTGCGCGGCGCAGACTCCCCGCCCCGTGAAGCCGATGTTGCGAGTAAAAAAACCGCACCCTGATGCACAGGCTTGATAATCGATCAGCCCTTTATTCCCGGAGAATCCTCTTGATCCGTCGTACCCTCTTCTGGGCCGCACTCTGCGCCCTGAGCCCGCAACCTGGCGCATTCGCCGACACGCTCCCCGACGCCGGCGCGATCCAGCGTCTGGAACGCGACCAGATCGATCGCCTGATGCAGGAGAGACGGCTCGACCAACAGCCCGCGCAACCCGACATCACCCTGCCCGGCCAACCCGCCCCAAGCGAAGCCTCGCGGGTGCGCAACATTCCGGTCAAGCGCTTCCAGGTCAACGCCTCGGCCATTTTGAGTCCGGCCGAACTCCAGGCCGTGCTCTCGCCCTACGAGGACAAGACGCTGAGCCTGGCGGATCTGTTCGAAGCCGTGGCCGCGATCAACGGTCTGTATGACGACAAGCACATGCCCACCGCCCGGGCGTTCCTGCCACCGCAGGAAATTCGCGACGGTATCGTGACCCTCCGGCTCGTGGAAGCGCGGGTCGGGGAAATCCAGATAGGTGAAATGCAGCAGATTTCGCAGTCTTTCGTCCGTGAACGCACCAACCTCGCCAGAGGCGATCTCATGTCGGTTCCGGCGCTCGAAGCCGACTTGCTGCGCTTCAATCGCCTCCACGACGTACAGTTGCGGGCAAGCGTTCAGCCGGGGACGCAGCCCGGCACCACCGATTTACGCCTATTGCCGGTGGAACCCCAGCGCAACCAGTTCTCTGTGTTTGCCGACAATGCCGGCCGTTACACCGTGGGAGAAACCCGCATAGGTTTCACGGCCCGCCGGGCAGGCCTTACCGGGCAAGGCGACACCCTGCTCTTCGCCGCCACCTTCAGCAAAGGCAGCGACAGCTACTACCTCGGTTATTCCCTACCGCTCACACCCGACGACCTGAAGCTCGATCTCAGCTACAGCAAGGGCGGCATCGAAGTCGTGAAGGGTGCCTTCGTGCCACTGGATGTGAGCGGCCGATCGAGCGATCTGAGCGTGGGGCTGAGCTGGCCGCTGCGCGTGACAGCGAGCGAGCTGTGGACGCTCTACGGCCGCCTGTCCAGCCGCGAATCCATCAGCGAATTTGGCGGTGCCACGCAGCAGGACACCGACCTGACAGCGCTCACCGCCGGCGTGTCCGGCGAGCAGCTGGGTGATACCCGGGCCTGGACGGTCGATGCGAGTCTCAGCCAGGGCGTGAAATCACTGGGCGGCGAATCCCGCTACACCGTCGTCCGCGTCAACTTGGCCCTGCAGATGCGATTCAGCACCCGCCTGCAACTCCTGCTGCGAGGCAACGGGCAGTATTCGGGCAATGATCTTTTGCCCTCCCAGGAACAGTTCCAACTGGGCGGCAGCGCAAGCGTACGGGGCTATTCCGAGGGCCTGCTCTCGGGCCGGAGCGGCTACCTCACCAGCGTGGAATTGCGATATCGCCTGGACGGTCTCAACAAAGACGTTTTGCGTGATGCTCGCAACCCGCAGCTCACGGCGCTTCTGTTTCTTGACCATGGCGGCGCGTTTCCGTATCGTCCCGCGCCGCTCAAGCGCATCACCCAGGACGATTTCCTCACCGGTGCCGGTGTCGGTCTGCTGGCGAACTGGAACCCACACATCTCGGCCCGGCTGGCCATCGCTTGGCCTCTGAAGGAGAACCAGGGCGAAACTCGCGAACGGGAGCCGCGCATGCACGCCGCACTGGCCTACAGCTGGTAACTCGAACAAGCGACCTCGCTCCCGGCGTAGACCCATCTGATTGCCATCTTGCGGGTGATTCACAGACACCGGAGGCAACGCACGCCTGAATCAGGTTGGTTTAAGCGGGCTTCACCGCCACCAGATCGATCAGCGCCGAGCGGCCGTGGTGGTGCGCGCCCTCGCTGATGTGCGATTCGTGCTCGGCCAGATGCACGATCGTCCAGTCGCCGAACCAGCGCCGCAAATCCGCTTCGACGTACATGTTGGCCGGGTTGGACGGTCCGCCGGTGCCGAATTCGATCTGCTTCGGCGTGTAGCCCTGCAGGATGAGCGTGCCGCCGGGCTTGAGGGTGCGGCGGATGCCTTCGATGATGTGCTCGCGCTCGGGTGGCGGCGCGAACTGGATGAAGATGGCGGCGACAACGTCGTAGGCGGCTTCGGGCCAGTCCCAGTTCAACACGTCGGCTTGCTCGAATTCGACTTCGACGCCGCGCTCGGCGGCGAGCCTGGCGGCCTTGGCGAGCGCGGCGGGCGAGAAGTCGATGGCGTGCACCCGCAGGCCCTGCCCGGCCAGCCACACGCCGTTGCGGCCTTCGCCGTCGGCGATCGCGAGCGCGGTCTGGCCGGGCTTCAGGCGATGCGCCTGGCTGGCGAGGAAGGCGTTGGGCGCGGTGCCGAAGACGTATTCGTCGGTGGCGTAGCGCGTGTTCCAGAACTCGTAGCTCACTTGGCGTTGGCGGCAAGAAGCTGCTCCAGCTTCGCGGCAGGCACCATGCCGGGCACGCGTACGCCGTTGGCAAAGAAAATCGTCGGCGTGCCGGAAACGTTGAGCTTGTTGCCCAGCGCGACGGTTGCCTCGACCGGGTTGGCGCACTTGCCGTCGTTGTCCGGCACTGCGCGGTTGCTGATGTAATCGTCCCAGGCCTTGTTGCGGTCGGGCGCGCACCAGATCTGTTTCGACATCTGCACCGCCTTGGGGTGCAGGCCCTCGACCGGGTACAGGAAGGTGTAGACGGTGATGTTGTCGACCTTGGCGAGTTCGGCGTCGAACTTGCGGCAATACGGGCAATCGACGTCGGAGAACACCACCAGCTTGCGTTCGCCCTTGCCCTTCACGGTTCTGATCGCCTGGTCGAGCGGGAACACGCTCCAGTCCACCGCCTGCAATTTGTTGAGCCGCGCCTGGGTGAGGTTGGCGCGCGTCCTGAGGTCGATGACGTCGCCAGCGAACACGTATTGCGCCTTGGCATCCATGTAGATGAGCTGGCCGTCCAGGTAGACCTCGTACAGGCCGCTGTAGGGCGTGGCCTTGACCGAGCTGATCTGCGCGGCCGGAAAACGTTCGGCCAGCGCCTTGCGGATTTCCTTTTCGCCGGCGTGCGCGCCCAGCGTGACCGCCAGGCCCGCTGCCAGTGCGAGGCCGGCCATACGTGTAACGAACTTCATGAAAACACTCCAGATAATTAAAAATTCAGGACATCGCCTCGCGCACCAGCGCCGCCTTCAGCGGCGCCATGCGGTCGACGATGGACATGCCGGCGTTGCGCACGCCGCGGGCACGCGCATCCGCGAACAGATGATGCAGGCCGTGTGTGACAGCCTGCATACGCGCCACAGGTTCGGCACGCGCACGGGCATACGCGGCAAGCACGCGCGTATCGCCAAAATGCGCGCGGCGGTGCGCGGCGAGCACGCCGACCAGCGCCTCGACGTCGCCGAAGCCCAGGTTGACCCCCTGGCCCGCGAGCGGGTGGACGCCGTGCGCGGCGTCGCCCACCAGCGCCACTCCCGGCGCCACCGGCGACTCGACCCGGATCAGCC
>JAIWOS010000108.1 GCA_020217265.1 Thiobacillus sp.
CATTTCGATCATTTCGCCCGACATCACGTCCGACAGGCCGTGGATGCGAACGATGCCGTCGGTGACGGAAACGATCGTGCCCTGGGTGCGCAATTCGCTTGCTGCGCCCAGGTTCTCGATCTTGGCTTTAATCAGTTCGCTGATTTCGCTTGGATTCAATTGCATGTCTGTTCTCCGAACGCCTGTGTTGGATTCACGTGGCGGTTCCGAATAGTTGAGTAGGTTAGCCGTGGAGCGCGAACGCCATTTTTTCCAGCCGGCCCTTGACCGAACCGTCGATCACCTGGTCGCCGATGCTGATCACCGCGCCGCCGATGAGCGACGGATCGACCGCCACTTCGACGCTGACCGCGCGGTTGAACCTGGCCTTGAGGCCGGCAACCAGATCGTCGATCTGCGCCTGGGTGAGTTCCTGCGCGCTGGTGATGGTCGCCTCGAGCGTGCCTTCGGCCTGCGCCTTCAACGTCTCGAACTGCGAGGCGATTTCGGGCAGCACAGTCAGGCGGTCGTTGTCTGCGAGCACCCTGACGAAATTGGCGCCACGCTCGCCCAGGTCGGCGCCCGCGACTTCGACAATCAGGGTGGCGACGCGATCCGCGGGGACGGCCGGATCGGCGATCAGTCTCGCCATCTGGGCGTCGGAAACGATCGCTGCCAGGCGGGCGATCCGCTGCGACCAGCCGGCCAGGTCGCTTTCGGCCTGCGCCAGACGGAACACCGCCTCGGCATAGGGTCGGGCCAGGGTAGACAGTTCGCTCATGATTACAGCTCGGCTTTCAGTTGGGCGAGCAGGTCGGCGTGCGTCTGGGCGTTGACCTCGCGGCGCAGGATTTTTTCCGCGCCGGCCACGGCCAGGGCCGCCACCTGCTCGCGCAGGCTTTCGCGCGCGCGGTTGGCTTCCTGGTCGATGCTGGCCTGGGCGGCGGCGAGCTGACGCTCACCTTCCTGCTTGGCCGCCTGCTTGGCTTCCTCGACGATCTGCGCGGCGCGCTTTTCGGCCTGCGCGATCACTTCGGCAGCCTGCGCCTTGGCGTCGCGCAGGTTGTCGCCGGCCTTCTTGGCGGCCAGTTCCAGCTCGTGCTTGCCGCGATCGGCGGCAGCAAGGCCGTCGGCGATCTGCTTCTTGCGCGTCTCGAGCGCGTTCATGATCGGCGGCCACACGAACTTCATGCAGAACCACACGAAGAAGATGAACGTGATGGACTGGCCGATCAAAGTTGCGTTGAAATTCATGTCCGCACCTTTATCAATGACGGGGGTTGATCGAAATCGTGCTCGAACCCCGAATTAGCCGGCAACCGCGAACAGGACGTACATGGCCAGACCGACGGCGATCATCGGCACGGCGTCGACCAGACCCATCACGATGAAGAACTGGGTGCGCAGCATCGGGATCAGCTCGGGCTGACGGGCCGCACCTTCGAGGAAGCGGCCACCCAGGATGCCGATGCCGACGGCGGCGCCGAGCGCGCCCAGACCCATCATCAGTGCGCCAGCGATGTACAGAACGGCTTGAGTCATTTCCATTTTTTGATACTCCTGATTAGAAAGTTAAAGTTGAAAAGGAAACCGGAAATCTTGTGAACGATCAGTGATGCTCGCTGTGCGCCATGTCGAGGTAGACGATGGTCAGCGTCATGAAGATGAACGCCTGCAGCGTGATGATGAGGATGTGGAACACCGCCCACGCCCACTGCAGCGCGCCGCCGAACAGTCCCAGCACGAAGTTGCCGCCGAACATGAGCGCGATCAGGATGAAGATCATTTCGCCGGCGTACATGTTGCCGAACAGACGCAGCGCCAGCGAGATCGGCTTGGCGATGAGGCCGACGCCCTCGAGCAGCAGGTTGACCGGGAACAGGAATTTGGGGAAGGGCTGGAAGGCCAGTTCGGCGAAGAAGCCGCCCGGGCCTTTCATCTTGACGCTGTAGTAGAGCACCAGGAAGAACACCGACAGCGACAGGCCGAAGGTGACGTTGGGATCGGTCGACGGCACCACCTTGAGGAAGGGCACGCCCGCCATGCTCGCCACATAGGGCAGCCAGTCCACCGGCAGCAGGTCCATGAAGTTCATCAGGAAGACCCACAGGAACACGGTGAGCGCGAGCGGCGCGACCAGCGGGTTGCGGTGCGAGAACGAACCCTTCACGGCGCCGTCGATGAATTCGACGATCCATTCGACGAAGTTCTGCAGGCCGGCAGGGATGCCGGCGGTGGCACGCTTGGCCGCCAGGCGGAAGAAGAACAGGAACAGCAGACCGAGGCCGATGGAAAACGCCATGCTGTCGAGGTTGATCGCCCAGAAACCCATGGCCTTGGCTTCCTCGGCGTTGTGCGCCACGGTCCAGGTGGCCTGCTGCAGCACTTCGACGTTGCCGTGGTGGTCGTGGCGCTCATAGCCGGCGGGGAGCTGGCCATAGGTGAGGTTCTGCAGGTGATGCTTGATGTACTCGCCGGAGGATGCGTATTCCGAAGCCATGATGATCGAATTTTCAAAGTGAGTTTTGGATGGGTGCGCACTGCGCTCCCATGCAGAACCAACCTTGACTGTCCTTAATTCTTGCCGGGTGTCGCCGGCGACACCCGTTTCCCTCTCACCGCCTTGCAGCAGCCAGCCAGGCGAACTGCGCGCCCAGCAAACCGAGCAGCACCGGCAGGGGCGGCAGCTTCAACCCCGCCATGCCGAGGGCCAGCAGCCCCACCAGGACCACCAGCCGCTCGACACCCGCCAGGATGAAGAGCCTGAACAAGCGATGCTGATCCCATTCGGGATGCCGCATCGCCTGCCGTTCGCGCCGCACCAGCACCAGGCTGACGAATAGCGCAACCAGCACGCCATACGTGGTCGCAATGCCAGCATCTCGCCCCGCCACTAATGCGCCGGCCAGCGCGGCCGGAACGATCAAGGCCGCCTGCGCCCAGGCCACCCGCCGGATCGCCGAGGCACCGTGAGGACGCGCACCGGAAAACATTAGCCGCGCATCATACCCGAATTAGCGCGGTCTATGCAATCATCAAGCAGCTTGATGATGAATTTCAGTACGTACTGAATTATTGGGCCTGTGGCGGGTCTGGGGCCCAAGCCTGCTGTCCGATATTGAGGGGGCATGCCACAGCGCTGACCGATGCGTGAATCGTCGCTAGCCCAGGCCGCGATTGTCGGTATTTTTTACATCCCTTCCGATACCTGGCCTGCGCTGCCGATTGAAATCAAGCGCTTATGCAATCAGGCACGGTCTATGCTGATTTCAGGCTGAAGCGCCGTGTAGACGCCTATTCGTTCCAGGATTGGAGGTCGTCATGTATACACATTCTGCTTTTCCCTTGAAGTCCTTCACCGCCCTGCTCGCTTTTGTCTCAGGGACGCTGACCCTCCCCGTTCACGCCGCGATTCTGGCAGTCGATCTTACCGCCAACAACAGCGGTACGATCAGCGACGGCACGAACACGGCAACGTTTGTGTTTGACAAGCTTCAGCCCACGGGCACCGGCGTGCTCGATCCCTTTGTGCGTATACAGCAGAACGGCACCGAACAGGGTTACAACACCACCGTGGCGAACGCTGGGCAATTACCCTTCGATGAAAAATTCGGCGTCTGGACCCACGACCTTCAATTCAGCGCCATGCAGGCCATCAGCGGCGATTACCACTTCGTGCTCGATATCGGTGAGCCTGTCAGCACGGTTCAGGGCGCCCAGCAATCGCTCCTGTCGCTCGATGGCCTGAAGTTTTACGTGACCAACACCCCGGGGCAAAACAACAACAGCGTGGACGCCAACGGCAATGCCAACGGCATTGTCGGCACGCTGCTATGGGACATGGACGCCCTGGCGGACAACTATGTACTGCTGGACGCCAACCGCGACGGCAACCCCGGCAACGGCGTCAGCGACATGCTGCTGAAAATTCCCGCCAGCGTGTTCGCGAGCGTTGCCAGCACGCAATACATCATCCTGTGGTCTCGTTTCGGTTTGCAGAATAGTGCGAATGCGGGCGCGGAATCGTTCGGCACCTTTGAGGAATGGGCGCATCTCACCGTGCCGCCGTGTCAGGTCGACTGCGGCGGGGGGAACCCCGGCGGGGTTCCCGAACCCGCAAGCCTGCTGCTCGTCGGCCTGGGGCTGGCGGGACTCGGATTGTCACGCCACATGCTGCGCAAACAAGGAACGCCTGCAGGCTAAAGCCGGATTCCCAGCTTCTCCAGCAGCCCCTGCAATTCCTGCGCGCTGCCGAATGCGAAGCTGACGCTGCCGCTGCCGTTTCGGCCGGTTTGCACCCGCGCGGTCATGCCCAGCGCATCCGAGAGCGCCTCTTCCAGCCGCAGGATGTCGCGCGACTTTTGGCGGGGCTGCGCCGGGGCCGCCTCCGGCGGCGTCTTGAGCCGGCTGACGCGCCGTTCCACTTCCCGCACCGACAGGCCCTTGGTTTCGACTTCGTGCGCGAGTTCGCGCTGCTGCGCCGCATTCAGCGGCAACAGCGCGCGCGCGTGGCCCATTTCGATGAGGCCGGCGGTGAGCATGTCCTGCACCGGGCGCGACAGGTTGAGCAGGCGCAAGAGATTGGACACGGCCGCGCGCGACTTGCCGACGGCCCGGGCCACGGCCTCGTGCGTCATGCCGAATTCGTCGATGAGGCGGTGCAGGCCGTGCGCCTCGTCGATGGCGTTGAGATCCTCGCGCTGGATGTTTTCGATTAGCGCCATCGCCGCCACCGCGTCGTCGGCGACTTCACGCAGCAGCACCGGCACTTCGGCCAGTCCCGCGAGCTGGGCGGCGCGCCAGCGGCGCTCGCCGGCGATGATCTCGTAGCCGCTGCCGGCTTCGCGCACCAGGATGGGTTGCATCAGGCCCTGCGCGCGAATCGAGTCGGCGAGTTCCTGCAGCGATTCGCTGTCCATCTGCGTGCGCGGCTGGTATTTGCCGGGCGCGAGTTGCGATACCGGCAGCATGCGCAGGTCGCCCTGCGGCGGCGCGGCGCTGTCTTCGCCGCCGAGCAGCGCGTCGAGCCCGCGCCCCAATCCCTTGGCCTTGGCCATCAGTGTTCTCCCTGCGCGGCGATGCCGGCGCGTTTGAGTGTTTCTTCCGCAAGCTCCAGGTAGGCCTTCGCGCCCTTGCACTGGCGGTCGTAGGCCAGCACCGGCAGGCCGTGGCTGGGCGCTTCCGCCAGCCGCACGTTGCGCGGAATCACGGTGTCGTAGACCTTGTCGCCGAAATGCTGCTTGATCTGGTCCGACACCTGCTGCGCGAGCGTGCTCCTCGGGTCGAACATCACGCGCAAGAGCCCCTCGATCCGAATTGCTGGATTCAACCGCTGCTTCACCTTCTTGATGGTGGCCACCAGATCGGTGAGCCCTTCGAGCGCGTAGTACTCGCACTGCATGGGGATCAGCACCGACTCGGCGGCGGCGAAGGCGTTGACGGTCAGGAGGTTGAGCGTCGGCGGGCAGTCCATCAGGATGAAGTCGTAGTCGCCCGCGACCTGCGCCAGCGCCACCTTGAGGCGCAAATCGCGCTGTTCGAGATTGACGAGGTCGATTTCGGCGCCGGCGAGTTCGCGGTTGGCGGGGATGAGATCGAAGCGGCCGGGTTCCGAACGCATGCGCGCCTCGGCCACGCTCACCTGGTTGAGTAGGATCTGGTATACGGTCGGCAGCGCGGTGCGCTTTTCGATGCCTGCGCCCATGGTCGCGTTGCCCTGCGGATCGAGGTCGGCGAGCAGCACGCGCTGGCCGAGTTCGGCCAGACTCGCGGCGAGATTGACCGCCGTGGTGGTCTTGCCCACCCCCCCTTTCTGGTTGGCGATGGCAAGAATCTTGGTCATGCGGCGGGCTCCAGAACGATCAGGTGGCGGGTGGCGTCGAGGCCGGGGACGGCGAGCGCGTGGTCAGCGCTTACTTTCACGTCGGCCGGCAACAGCGCGATTTCTTCATCCGGATACAAGCCCTTCATCGCCAGCCAGCGCCCGCCCGGTTTGAGCAGATGGCGGGTCAGCGAAACGAATTCCCTGAGCTCGGAAAACGCGCGCGAGGTGATGATGTCGAACCCGGATTCGGGACGGAATGCTTCCACCCGGCCGGTCACCACCTGCAGATTGGCGAGCCCCAGTTCGGCCTTGGCCTGCATCAGAAACGCGGTTTTCTTGGCGACGCTGTCGATCAGCGTGACCTGAATATCGGGGCGCGCGATGGCCAGGGGAATCCCCGGCAAGCCGCCGCCGCTGCCGACATCGAGCACGGTAGCGGCGTCGAAATACGGCACCGCCGCCAGCGAATCGAGCAGATGGTGGCTGACCATGCGTTCGGCCTCCCGCACGGCGGTGAGGTTGTACACGCGGTTCCACTTGTCGAGCAGGGCCAGGTAAGCCAGCAGCCTGGCTTCGGCGCCGTCGGGCAATTCCAGGCCAAGGGCGGCAACCCCCGCCGAAAGCTGTGCAGCCACCGTCATGCGCTTTGCTTTTCAGCCTCGGTTTTGAACCCGCGCTTGGCGTAGATCAGCAGCACCGAAATCGCCGCCGGAGTAATCCCCTGCAGGCGCGCGGCTTGCCCGAGGGTTTCGGGGCGGGCTTGTTGCAGGCGCTGGCGCACTTCCATCGACAGCGCGGTGAGCGCCATATAGTCGAGATCAACCGGGAGTTTCAGGCTTTCCTGTTCCCGCTGTTTTTCGATTTCCTCGTTCTGGCGGTCGATGTAGCCCTGGTATTTGGCGGCGATCTCGACCTGCTCGGCAACGCGCGTATCCGCCACGCCATCGCCACCACCGGGCAGCGCGAGGATGTGCGCGTAATTCAGATTGGGGCGGCGCAGCAATTCGAACAGGCTGTATTCATGGTCGATAGGCTGGCCGATGAGGCGCGTCGCGTCCTCGGCGGGCAGGATCGCCGGGTTGACCCAGGTCGACTTCAGGCGTTCGGTTTCACGTGAAACGGCGTCGAGCTTGCGATTGAAGGCATCCCAGCGGGCGTCGTCGACTACGCCAAGCTGACGGCCAATTTCCGTCAGCCGCATATCGGCGTTGTCTTCGCGCAGTTGCAGCCGGTATTCGGCGCGGCTGGTGAACATGCGGTAGGGCTCGGAGACGCCGCGCGTGATGAGGTCGTCGACCAGCACGCCGAGGTAGGCTTCGTGGCGACCGGGACTCCAGGCTTCGCGGCCTTGCGTGTGCATCGCGGCGTTGATCCCCGCCAGCAGCCCCTGCGCGGCGGCCTCTTCGTAGCCGGTGGTGCCGTTGATTTGGCCTGCGAAAAACAGCCCGGCGATCGACTTGGTTTCGAGCGAGGCCTTGAGGTTCTTCGGGTCGTAGTAGTCGTACTCGATGGCGTAGCCGGGGCGCAGGATGTGCGCGGCTTCGAGCCCGGGAATCGAGCGCACGATGGCGAGCTGCACGTCGAAGGGCAGCGAGGTCGAGATGCCGTTGGGGTAGATTTCGTGCGTCGTCAGGCCTTCGGGCTCGAGGAAGATCTGGTGGCTCGCCTTGTCGGCGAAGCGCGTGATCTTGTCCTCGATCGACGGGCAGTAGCGCGGCCCCACACCTTCGATGACGCCGGTGTACATCGGCGAGCGGTCGAGGCCGCTGCGGATGATGTCGTGCGTGCGCTCGGTGGTGTGGGTGATCCAGCACGGGCGCTGCTCGGGGTGCATGGCGGCGTCGCCCATAAAGGAAAACACCGGCGCCGGATCGTCGCCGGGCTGAATCTGGGTTCGGCTGTAATCGATGCTGCGCCCGTCGATGCGCGGGGGCGTGCCGGTTTTCAGGCGCCCCACCGGCAGATGCAATTCGCGCAGGCGCGCGGCGAGCGATACCGACGGCGGGTCGCCCATGCGCCCGGCCTGGTAATTTTCGAGGCCGACGTGGATCAGGCCGGAAAGAAACGTGCCGGTGGTCAGCACCACCGCCCTGCCCGCGAACTCGATGCCGAGCTGGGTTTTCACGCCCGCGACACGGTCACCGTCGAGCACGAGGTCGTCGACCGCCTGCTGGAACAGCGTGAGGTTCGGCTGGTTTTCCAGCCGCGCGCGGATTGCCGCCTTGTACAAAACCCGGTCGGCCTGCGCGCGGGTCGCGCGCACCGCCGGGCCTTTCGACGAATTCAGCGTGCGGAACTGGATGCCGGCCTCGTCGGTGGCGATCGCCATTGCGCCGCCGAGCGCGTCGACTTCCTTGACCAGATGCCCCTTGCCGATGCCGCCGATCGACGGGTTGCACGACATTGCGCCCAGCGTTTCGATGTTGTGCGTGAGCAGCAGCGTTTTCGCGCCGGCGCGCGCGGCGGCGAGCGCGGCCTCGGTGCCCGCATGGCCGCCGCCAACGACGATCACATCGAAGGATTCGGGAAATTTCATGGTGCGCGCATTTTACCCGCAGCCGGGCGTTTCACGTGAAACCGGCATCAGGCCCCGCCCGCTTGCCGCGCTTCGAGCGCCTCCCAGCGCGCCAGCGCGTCGAGCAGCTGCGCCTCGATGGCTTCCGAGCGCGCGTGCAGCGCGGTCGCCGCCTGCGGGTCGGATTGATACAGCGCAGGATCGGCCAGCCGCGCGGCGATGTCGGCCTGCTCGGCCTCCAGCGCCTCGATCTGCCCGGGGAGAGCTTCCAGCTCGCGCGCGTCCTTGTAGCTGAGCTTGGCCTTCTGCGCGGCGGGTCTGGCGGCGGGCGCGGGCCTTGCCGCCTGCGGTTTGGACGGCGCGGGCGCGGTTTCCGCCGCCTGCTGCGCCCGCCAGGCGCGCCAGTCGGCGTAGCCACCGGCGATTTCAAGCAAGCGCCCGTCGCCTTCGAACACGATGGACTGGGTGACGACGTTGTCCAGAAACGCGCGGTCGTGCGACACGAGAATCACGGTGCCCGCATAGTCCTGCAACAGCTGTTCGAGCAGTTCGAGCGTGTCGATGTCAAGATCGTTGGTCGGCTCGTCCAGTACCAGCAGATTGGCCGGGCGCGCGAACAGCCGCGCAAGCAGCAGCCGGTTGCGCTCGCCGCCCGAGAGCGCCGACACCTTGGCGCGCGCACGTTCGGCGGGGAACAGGAACTCCTCCAGATAGCTGATGACGTGCTTCTTCTGCCCGGCGATCTCGACGTAGTCCGAGCCGGGCGAAATGGTGTCGATCAGCGTCTTGTCGTCGTCGAGCTGGTTGCGGAACTGGTCGAAGTACGCGACTTCGAGCCTGGTGCCCTGCTTCACCCAGCCCGACTGCGGCTTGAGCTCGCCGAGAATCAGGCGGATCAGCGTGGTCTTGCCCGCGCCGTTGGGGCCCAGCAAGCCGACCTTGTCGCCGCGCAGGAGCGTGGCGGAAAAATCCCGGATCAGCAATCGCCCGTCGTAGCCATAGCTCACGTGATCGAGCTCGGCGACCACCTTGCCCGAACGCTCGCCGGAATCGAGCTGGAAGCGCACCTGCCCGGCGTGGCCGACGCGCGCCTCGCGCTGCCGACGTAGCGCCTCGAGCCGCCGCACCCGGCCTTCGTTGCGCGTGCGGCGCGCTTCCACGCCCTTGCGTATCCAGGCTTCTTCCTGGCGCCAGAACTTGTCGAACTTGCGGTTGTGCACCGCCTCGACTTCGAGCTGCTCGGCCTTCCTGCTCTGATAGGCAGAGAAGTTGCCCTGATATTCGCGCAACTGGCCGCGATCGAGCTCGACGATGCGGTTGGCGACGTTGTCCAGAAAACGCCGGTCGTGGGTGACGAAGACCAGCGCGCCGCGAAACTCGTTGAGCAGACTTTCCAGCCATTCGATGGCGGCAAAGTCGAGGTGGTTGGTCGGCTCGTCGAGCAGCAGCAGATCCGGCTCGCTCACCCAGGCGCGCGCCAGCGCCACCCGCTTTTTCAGACCGCCGGACAAATCGTCCACCCGGCGGTCGGCGTCGAGATTCAGGCGTTGCAGGGTTTCATCGACCCGGCTGTTGAGCCGCCAGGCGTCCGCCGCTTCGAGCTCGTGCGACAGCCGCTCGAGCTCGGCGTAGGCCGATGCGTCGCCCTCGGCCACGGCGTGGGTCGCCGCGTGGTACGCCGCCAGCAACGCCTGCGCCTGCCCCACGCCTGCAGCCACCGCCTCGAACACCGTGTGACCGGGCTCGAACACCGGCTCCTGCGCGACCTGGGCGAGCTTCAGCGCGGGCGCGCGCCACACCTCGCCCGCGTCGGGCTGGGTTTCGCCGGCAAGAATTTTCATCAGACTCGATTTGCCGGTGCCGTTGCGCCCGATGAGCCCGATGCGCTCGCCCGCCTCGATCACCAGCGACGCCCCGTCCAGCAGGGGGTGGTGGCCGTAGGCCAGTTCCAGGCGGTCGAAGGTCAAGAGCGGCATGGCAGAAACCAGAAACAAGGCAAGGGCGGGATTATCGGCGATCCCCGCCCGCGCGCCTAACGGACATGGCGATTTGCCACCCCAATTTTATGAAACCTTTTCGCGCCGTGTCCGTTCCCCCACCCCGGCCCTCCCCGCTTGCGGGAGAGGGGGACGCAGTTTCGCTACGCGAGTTTCACGCTAATCTCCCGCGTGCACGGCGGCATGCACCGCCTGCGCGAGCGCGACGGCGCCGGGCGTGTCGCCGTGCAGGCACACGGTGTCGGCGCGCACGGCCAGCCGCTCGCCCG
>JAIWOS010000109.1 GCA_020217265.1 Thiobacillus sp.
GGCGCAATCAGCCGCGCCTCGAACACCGGCGGCGGCGCAGGCTCGTCGCCGGACGGCCATTGCAGGGCCAGCCCGCCAAGCAGCGCCGCGTGCAGCAGCAGCGAAACGGCCAGCGCGACGACTGCCTGACGCAGGCCGCGCCGCATCTCAGCCCGGGATGCGCGCGCGCGCCAGGCGCTGCTCGAGCGTAACGCCATCCTCGATCACGCGGATGCGCACCGGCAGATTGCCACGCGCCGGCGCGACCCAGACCGCCACCTGCTTTTCGTCGGGCTGCTGGCCGACGCGCTGATACAGCACGGTCGCCAGCGCGCCGAGCGGCGTGGCGATCGTGCCGCCGTCCTGCCGGGCGTACCGGTACTCGTGGAGATCGCGGCCGCTCACCACCTGCAGCGCGTACTCCGTCGGCAGCCTGGGCACGAACATGAACTGGTAGATCTGCGACAGCTGATCCTGCGCACCCGGCTTCAGATCGGGCACGCGCCGGGTCTCTCCCTTGTAGCGGTAGACGATGCTGCGCTGCGTCCAGTCGAGCTGGGCGGTCGCCAGCTTGTTCGGCGCGTCGCTGCGCGCATGCTCGAACTGTGCCGGACGCAAGCCCTGCGGCGTCACCGCGCCGCTGCTCGCAAGCCGGATGTTGCCTGGCCACAGGAGCTTCAGCGGGCCGGACGCGCGCATTTCGCTGGTCAGCGTGTACTGGGTGCCCTGCTGGACGTAGGTATCGGTCACCTCGCCCAGCTTCTGGCCGTTGCGATAGAGGTCGTAGCCCAGCTCCATGCGCTGCGGGACAGTCGATTCCACACGGGCTTTAGCCCGTAGTGGATCGGAGTCCCCTTGTGGGATAGACGATTCCACTCGGGTTTTGGCCCCTGGGGGGGCGGAATCCGCAGGAGGCGCCGCCTGGGCGACGACGGCAACCAGACCAAACAACAGCAGGAAGGATTTCAGCATGCTCAGCTTTCCGTGGACAACACGGACTGTGACGCGGAATCGTCCCGCAAGTTTACGCGGCCACACTTGTTTACCAGACGGCCCTCGGCGAACCACTGGATCGCGCGCGGATAGATGCGGTGCTCCTGCGCCAGCACCCGCGCCGCGAGCGTGTCCGGCGTGTCGTCGGCGCGCACCGGTACCGCCGCCTGGATCACGATGGGGCCATGGTCGAGTTCGGCGGTGACGAAGTGCACGGTGCAGCCGTGGACCTTCACGCCTTCGGCGAGCGCGCGTTCGTGGGTTTTGAGGCCGGGAAACGCCGGCAGGAGCGAGGGGTGGATGTTGAGCAGGCGCCCTTCGAAACGCGCGATGAACGCGGGCGACAGGATGCGCATGTAGCCCGCGAGCACGACGAGATCAGGTTGGTGACGTTCGACTTCATCGGCGAGCCGGGCGTCAAAAACTTCGCGGTCGGCGAACTGCGTGTGATCGAGCGCAACGGCAGTGAGGCCGTGCTCGCGCGCGAACGCCAGTCCTGCGGCCTCTGGGCGGTTGCTGATCACCGCCACGATGTCGATCGGCAGCCCGGCCTCGACGATCGCGCGAAAATTGCTGCCGCGCCCCGACAAGAGGACGACGACGCGGCAACTCACGAATAGAGCACCTGCTCGGCGCCTTCCGGGCGCGCGACGATCTCGCCGATCTTCCACACGGTTTCGCCGCTGGCTTTGAGTTGCGCCTGCGCGGCGTCGGCATCGGCCGCCGCGACGACGACGCACAGGCCGATGCCGCAGTTGAAGGTGCGCAGCATTTCCATCGGATCGACGTTGCCCGCCTGTTGCAGCCAGTCGAACAGCGGCGGGCGCGTCCACGCGGCGAGATCCACGCGCGCGGCGACGGCTTCGGGCAGGCAGCGCGGCAGGTTGCCGGTGATGCCGCCGCCGGTGATGTGCGCCATGCCTTTCACTGCGAGCCTCTCCATCAGGCCGAGCATCGGCTTCACGTAGATGCGCGTCGGCGCCATCACCACGTCGGCAAACGGCTGGCCGTGGAAATCGGATTTGAGGCCGATGCCCGAGACGTCGATGAGCTTGCGGATGAGCGAATAACCGTTGGAATGCGCGCCCGACGACGCCAGCCCCAGCACCACGTCGCCCGGCGCAATGTCCGTCCCACCGATGACTTTGGATTTTTCGACCACGCCGACGGCAAAGCCCGCCAGGTCGTATTCGCCGTCGGGATACATGCCCGGCATCTCGGCGGTCTCGCCGCCGATCAACGCGCAGCCCGCCTGCTCGCAGCCGGTGGCAATGCCTGCGATCACCGCCTCGGCGGTGTCGAGGCTGAGCTTGCCGGTGGCGAAGTAATCGAGGAAGAACAGCGGCTCGGCGCCCTGCACCAGAATGTCGTTCACGCTCATGGCGACGAGGTCGATGCCGACGGTGTCGTGGCGATTCAGTTCGAACGCCAGCTTGAGCTTGGTGCCGACGCCGTCGGTGCCCGACACCAGCACCGGCTCCTTGTACTTCTTCGAAATTTCGATCAGCGCGCCGAAGCCGCCGATACCGGCGAGCACTTCGGGGCGCATCGTGCGTTTGGCGTGCGGCTTGATGCGTTCGACCAGCGCGTCGCCGGCGTCGATATCGACCCCCGCATCTTTGTAGGAAATGGAAGACACACCCGGCTCCAGACAGAAAAGTGCGTTATTTTACCGTCTTATGCCGACACCACGCCCCCCCGCCCTGCCCTGGTTCGCCCTCGCCGCCCTGCTCGTCGCGGGCGGCCTGGTGTACCTGCTGGCGCCCGTGCTCACGCCCTTTCTCGCGGGCGCGCTTTTGGCCTACATTTTCGACCCGCTGGTCGACCGCCTGGAGGCGCGCGGCCTGTCGCGCGCCACCGGCACCGTCGCCGTGATCGTCCTCGCCGGGCTGGGGCTATTCGCCCTGCTGCTCGTCGCGCTGCCGCTGTTCCAGGGCCAGTTCGCCGAACTGTCGCATCGCATTCCGGCCGCGCTGGAACTGCTGCAAACGCGTCTGCTGCCGTGGCTGTCGCAGACTTTCGGCATCACGATCGACACCGACCTCGGCACGCTGAAAGCCTGGCTCACCGCAAAGGCCGCCCAGAACGGCGCCGACTGGCTGCCCACCCTGCAAACCGGCGCGCTCGCCATCGTCGGCATTCTCGCCAACCTGCTCCTGATTCCGGTGGTGATGTTCTACCTGCTGCGCGACTGGGATGTGATGGTCGCGCGCGTCGCCGCGCTCACGCCGCGCCCATGGATGCCGACCGTCACCCGCGTCGCGCGCGCGATGGACGCGGTGGTCGGCGAATTCCTGCGCGGCCAGCTGGCGGTGATGCTCGCCCTGTCGGTGTATTACACGCTCGCGCTGTGGCTCGCCGGGCTCGACTACGCGCTGCCGATCGGCCTGCTCACCGGCGTGCTGTCCTTCGTGCCCTTCCTTGGTTTTGGCCTGGGCATGATCCTCGCGCTCCTGGTCGCCCTCCTTCAGTTTGGCGACTGGACAGGCATTGCCGCAGTAGCGGGCATTTACTTCGCAGGGCAGATCCTGGAAAGCTACGTGTTCACGCCGCGCCTGGTCGGCGAACGCGTCGGCCTGCATCCGGTGGCAGTGATTTTCGCGCTGGCGGCGTTTGGCCAGCTGTTCGGCTTTGTCGGCGTGTTGCTGGCGGTGCCGCTGGCGGCGATCCTGCTGGTCGCGCTGCGCGAGCTGCGCGGCGCCTATGTCGCCAGCGCCTTCTACGGCGGCGGCTATAATCCGGCGTCCCCTGCTTCCCCCGTTTCTGCCATGTCCGCGCCGCTTCTCGAATCCAGGATCACCTCGCTGCCGCTCGTCCACAAGGGCAAGGTGCGCGACATCTACGCCGTCGGCGACGACAAGCTCCTGATCGTCACCACCGACCGTCTCTCCGCCTTCGACGTGGTGATGCCGACGCCGATCCCCGGCAAGGGCGAGGTGCTGACGAAAGTCTCCGCCTTCTGGTTCGACAAGCTCAAAGCCATCGTGCCCAGCCAGGCGCTCGCCATCGATCCCGAATCCGTGGTCGCCGCCAACGAGCGCGACCAGGTCGCAGGGCGCGCCATCGTGGTGAAAAAACTCAAGGCGCTGCCGGTCGAGGCCATCGTGCGCGGCTATCTGGTCGGCTCGGGCTGGAAGGAATACCAGGCCAGCCAGTCGGTGTGCGGCATCGCCCTGCCGGCGGGACTGCAGCAGGCCGACCGTCTGCCCGAGCCGATCTTCACACCCTCGACCAAGGCCGCCGTGGGCGCGCACGACGAGAACATCAGCTTTACCCAGATGGCCGCGCTGATAGGTCAGGAACTGGCCGATCAGGTGCGCGACGTCAGCCTTGCCCTGTACAAGGCTGCCGCAGAGTATGCGCTCACCCGCGGCATCATCATCGCCGACACCAAGTTCGAATTCGGCCTCGACGCCGACGGCAAGCTGGTGTGGATCGACGAGGCGCTCACCCCCGATTCTTCGCGTTTCTGGCCCGCCAACCAGTACCGCCCCGGCAGCAACCCACCCAGTTTCGACAAGCAGTTCGTGCGCGACTGGCTGGAGGCGTCCGGCTGGAACAAGCAGGCGCCGGGCCCCGAGCTGCCGCCGGAGATCGTCGCGAAAACCGCCGAAAAATACCGCGAGGCGATGACGCGCTTGCTGAACGGCTGAATTGCCCGCGCAGGGCCGCAGCAGCGCGAAGAAAACCTCCCGGCCGCATGGCCTGCGCGCCCGCCGCGCATGAACGCTACTTCAGGCTTGCGCCGAGGAAATCCGCCACCGCGTCGACCATGGCGCCTTCGTGGCCGGTGAAGAAATGGTCGGTCCTGGAGATCGCTGCCTGCCTCGACGCCGGGTTGGCCAGACTGCCCTTGCGCGTCTTTGCGCTGGCGAGCACCGCCGGCAGGTCGTTGTCTCCGTACAGGTCGAGGACAGGCAATTTAACTTCGCCGTAGTCCGTGTACGAAGCCCCCAGGCTCGCCCACGAGCGCACGGCCGGGTCGGGCGTGCCCTTCAGGTATTCCAGGCTCATGCGCGATCCCAGGCTGTGCGACACCACGGCGATGTGCGCATACCCCTTGGCCTTGAGGAAGGCGACCGCTTCGGCAATGCGCTCGGCCGCCTCGGGGAAGGTCGGCGGATAGGCCTCCCCGCGGGCGTCGGCGGCCAGCACCGGCATCTGGATCGACAGCGTGGTGAAGCCGCGGTCAGCCAGCTCGGTACGCAGGGTGCCGACCATGCCCCAGTCGGGGTGGATGCCCATGCCATGAACGACGATGGCCGCCCGGTCGCTGCCCGCGGCCGGGGTGAAAAGCGCGAGGAACTTGCGATGGCCGCGCGGCGTCAGGAGGTAGACCGGATCGCCGACGACCACCCCCGGCACCACCTCGTCGGCCCACTTTTTCTCGCGGACATAGTCGGCAGTCGCGGCATCTGCCAGCGGTCCGACCAGCAGAACCCACACCCCGGCCAGCAGGGACAAATATCGGCTTTTCTTCATATTCCCGCTCCTGCGCGTTAAAGTTAGAAACTCGCCGCCCGATAATTCAATGAAATCGGGGTTTTATCAATCGTTCAGGCATCCATCGTGACCGTCAATCCGCTACGCGTCGTTCCCACCTCGTCGCCGAGCACGCCGACCCGTGACCCCCGCCAGAAGGGCGGCGCGCGCGTGGTCATCGTCGACGACCGCGGCACCGCGCGCAGCCTGCTCGAAGGCCTGGCGCGCACGCTGGAACCCGGCGTCATCGTGGAAAGCCACGCCGACCCGCTCGAGGCGCTGGCGCGCATGGAAACCGAAGTGCCCGACCTCATCATCACCGACTACCGCATGCCGAACATGGACGGCATCGAGTTCACCCGCCGCATCCGCGCCCAGCGCCGGCTGGCCGACGTGCCCATCATCATCGTCACCGTAGTGGAAGACCGCCAGATCCGCTACCAGGCGCTGGAAAATGGCGCGACCGACTTCCTCACCCGTCCGATCGACCCGCAGGAATGCCGCGCCCGCTGCCTCAACCTCCTGGCCCTGCGGCGCAGCCAGAAACTGGTGAGCGAGCGCGCGCTATGGCTGGAAGAACAGGTGATGCACGCCACCCGCGAAGTGCGCACGCGCGAACGCGAAACCCTCTTGAAACTGGCGAAAGCCGGCGAATACCGCGACCAGGACACCGGCAACCACATCATCCGCATGTCGAAATACGCGCGGCTCATCGCCGAGGAGCTCAAGCTCACCGCGATGGAGTGCGACGAGATCGAGGCGGCCGCGCCGATGCACGACATCGGCAAGATCGGCATCCCCGACCAGATCCTGTTGAAGCCCGACCACCACACGCCGGAGGAGCAGGCCATCATGCGGCGCCACCCTGTCATCGGGCACGAAATCCTCGCCGGAAGCCCATCGCGCTACCTGCAAATGGGCGCGATCATCGCGCTCGGGCATCACGAGAAATTCGACGGCAGCGGCTACCCGCAGGGTCTGGCCGGCGAGGCGATCCCGCTGCCGGCCCGCATCGTCGCGGTCGCCGATGTGTTCGATGCGCTCACCTCGAAACGCCCCTACAAGGGCGCGTGGTCGTTCCAGGAGGCGCTCAACTACATCCAGGCGCAAAATGGCAAGCATTTCGACCCGGCCTGCGTGCGCGCCTTCGAGCTGAGGATCGACGCGGTGGCAACCATCATGCGCGACCTGGGCGACGAGACCCAAGCCTGATCCGGCATCATGCTCACCGGATTCATTCCCTCCCTGCAGGCTCTCTACCACGATCTGCTCAAACGCATCCGGCGGCGGCCGGATACCGAATTCCAGCAAGCGCTGATTCGCTTGGTCATCGTGGTCGGCTTTTATCTGTATTTCTCGCTCGGCCCGCTTGTGCATGGCGATGCGATGGAATCGCAGGTGCATTTCCTCGGCCTCCTGCTGACCGGCATTTCCTTTGCCCTGCTGGCCGGAACGCTCATCGATCCGGGCGCTTCCGTTCCACGGCGCGCCATCGGCATGATCCACGACTTCACCGTAGCGACATACATGCTGTCGATCTCGAACGAAACCGGGGCCCCGATCGTCGCAACCTTCCTTTGGGTCACCCTTGGCAACGGCTTCAGATACGGCATGCCCTATCTCCTGTCTTCGACGCTAGCCTCGGGCGTCGGCTTCATCGTGGTCTATCAATTCAACCCGTTCTGGCAGCAACACGCGCCGCTGTGGTGGGGGATCTGGCTCACGCTGCTGGTTGTTCCCCTCTATTCAGCCAGTCTGTTGAGGCAGCTTCATGGTGCGGTCAGACGCGAACGCGAAGCGAGCCAGGCCAAATCCTCGTTCCTTGCCAACATGAGCCACGAGCTGCGCACACCGTTGAACGGCGTCATCGGCGTGGCCGACCTCTTGGCCGAAACCGATCTCGACAAGGAACAGCGGGAATTCGCCCAAATCATCCGCACCTCGGCCCACACCCTGCTCGAACTGATCGACAACGTGCTCGACATCTCCCGCATCGAGGCCGGCCGGCTGTCCACCCACAACGAGGATTTCGACCTCCACCGTCTGGTCAACGGCACCATGGCGATGATGGAAACGCAAGCCCAGCGCAAGGGCCTCGTCCTTGCCTCACACATCGCGCCGCAGACCCCTTTCAATCTCCACGGCGACGGGCGCCACCTGCGCCAGATCCTCATCAACCTGGTCGGCAATGCCATCAAGTTCACCGAACACGGCCGAGTCGACGTCTACATCCGGCCGGTTGGCCAGGGTCAGCCGCAACGCCTGCGCTTCGAGGTCGTGGACACCGGCATCGGCATACCCGAGGCGGCCCAGGCTCGCATCTTCGAAAGCTTCACCCAGGCCGACCCCTCGGTCACCCGGCGCTATGGCGGCAGCGGGCTCGGCACCACCATCGCCAAGCAGCTGGTCGAGGCGCTCGGCGGGCAGATCGGGCTGCACAGCCGCGAAGGCGAGGGCTCGACCTTCTGGTTCGAATTGCCGTTCGCCGTTCAGGCGACGCCGCACAAGGCAGCCGGCGAACGTTTCGAAACGCCGATGCGGGTCGCCGTCCTTGCGGGGATCGAGCTCACGGAACGGCTGCGCACCATGATCCGCGGCTGGGGTGCGGAAGCCATCGCGGTCGACAACACCACCCGGCTGGCGGCGGAACTCGCGGCGGCCGCGCCCGGCGGCACGCCACTGGGCGCCGTGGTCATCGAACGCAGCGCGCTGCCGGGTGACGCGGGCATTTCCCTGCGCCTGCTGCGCGACGACCCGGCGCTCGCCGCCCTGCCCTTCATCCTGATCGAATCCGACGCCTCGACTGCGCTCGCGCGCGACTCGCAGTGGCTGCGCGACGGCTACGCCTCGGTGCTGCGCACGCCGGTCAACGCCACGCTGCTGTTCAACGCCCTGCATGCCGTCGTCAGCCACGACATGCCGGACAACGTGGTTTCGCTCGGCAGCCGTTTCCAGCAAGCCGGGGCCGAGAGTCTTGACATCCTGGTCGCCGAGGACAATCCGGTGAACCAGCGGGTGATCCGGGGCCTGCTCGAGCAGGCCGGCCACAAGACCTGGCTCGCGCACGACGGCGAGGAAGCCCTTGCGATGCTCGATTCCGGGGAGCGGAACTACAACCTCGCGATCATCGACATGCACATGCCGCAACTGTCGGGGCCGGAGGTCGTGCAACGCTGGCGTTTCCTGGAGCAGGGCCACCTGCCCATCATCATGCTCACCGCCGACGCGCGCGCGGAAGCGCAGGCCGCCTGTACCGAGGCCGGCGCCGACACCTTCCTCACCAAGCCGATCAACAGCCGCGAACTGATCGAGATCGTCGGCCGGCTCGGCAGGAAAACCGCTGGTCCAGTCAGCGTTGCAGACAGCCCGGCAGCCACCCCCCGCACGTCCGAAGCCCCCGTGCTCGACGAAAGTGTGCTGGATGAACTCGCGCAGCTCGGCGGCCCGGCTTTCGTGGACGATCTGTTACAGAGTTTTGCTGCGGACAGCGCCCGCGCCCTGCGCGAGGCAGGCTGCGCGCTGGAAGCCAGGGATTACAGCCAGTTGCACGACCAGCTGCACATGCTGAAAGGCGGCGCCAGCGATGTCGGCGCGCAGCGTCTTGCCGAATCGTGCTCGGCGGCCGAACGGCTCAAACCCTTCGAGCTCGACATGCCGCTTGCGCATGCGCAGCTGGATGCAGTGCGCCGCGCACACGAGGACGCTCAGGCCGCACTCGTCGCCTACCAGGCCCGTCGCCTACGCGCTGAGCGAGTGTGATCCCGCCTCCGACCGGGTTTCGGCCTTCCCGGTCTGGCGGCTGACCAGCCGTTCCATCATCCGCAAATCCTTTGCTTCCAGCCGCAACGCCGCATCCACCCAGATTTCGGTGATCCGGATCAATTCATCGTAAGGAGCGGGCTGGCTAACCTCACGCGCGGCACGCAAGGCCAGGATGCCATTGCGCGATTTCTCCTCGCGCCTTACGTAATCGTGCACCGCGAGTTCGCCCTCGCCCGGTTCGGCCAGAATATCCACCACCCCCATGTCGTAGAGTTCCTCGGCCAGATAGAGCTTGCCGCTGCGGATGATTTTCTCGGCCAGGTGGTGGCCCACACGTCGTCCCAGAAAGGTCATTGCGCCCATGCCCGGGAACAGGTTGAACAGGATTTCCGGCAAGCCCATTTTGGCGCCGCGTTCCGCAACCAGGACATTCGCCGCCAGTGCGCTTTCGAAGCCCCCCCCGAGCGCCTGCCCCTGCACCAGCGCGATGCTCGTGACATTGGGCCGATTCAGATGACTATGGACCGCATACGAGCAATCCACGCAGGAAACCGCGTAGCGGTAGAGCGCATCCCGGTCGCGGGCTGCTATGTGCTGCAAGAACAGGTTGAGATCTCCGCCCAGGCTGAATATGTCGGGTACATTGGACGCGATCACGAAATATCCGACATCTGTGCCGTCCGGGTCATCAATCCGGGCAACCAGGTCTTTGCCCCAGGCAAGCAGTTCCTTGAGCAGGGTGGGCGTAAAACACGGACGCGGCTCGGCATGCATATAGCCCCAGGCGATCCGGCTGTGCGGATCGAAATAGGTGGTCAATTGGGTGTAGGCATTCTGCTGGGGTTGCAGGGTGGTACGAACAGCTTGCAAATACGCCATGACTCTCTCCATGCACAGGTTTGTCAAAGAATTTGTGTTAGCTGCCGGAATACGGCCCGCCTGCGAAGACTAACCCGCGCCAGTTACCGGCTCAAGCACCCCATCGAGAAAATCGTTCACCCCCAACATATTGACCAATCAAAGCTCGAAACCGCTAAGCCATGGGGTACTTCTGCGTGCTAGAACGTCCACAGCATGCGCACCGCGAGTACCGCCAGCAGCAGCGCGAAAATCCGCTTCAGCGGGCGCACCGGCAGCCGGTGCGTCAGGCGTGCGCCCAGCGGCGCGGTGAGCACGCTGCCGGCGACGATGCCGGCGAGCGCCGGCAGGTAGACGAAACCCAGGCTGCCAGACGGCAAGCCCGTCCGCGACCAGCCGCCCAGCGCGTAGCCGGCCGCCCCCGCCAGCGCGATCGGAAAGCCGATCGCCGCCGAGGTGGCGATGGCGCGGCGCAATGGCACGTTGTGCCACAGCATGAAGGGCACCGA
>JAIWOS010000040.1 GCA_020217265.1 Thiobacillus sp.
CAGCGCCCACAGGCCGGCCTGCGGCCAGGCCAGCACGAGCGCGGCGCGCGCCAGCGGGTGCGCGACGCGCGCATACACCGCGTTGAAAATCAGGGAAAACGGGAACAGCGGAAGCAGGCACGCGGCCAGGATCAACATTGCGTTCATAGCCAGCGCATCCATACGTTGAGTCGAGTCGACAGCGCGAGCAGTGCGCGCGCCAGCCCGGCATAGAGGTCGGCGACGTAGAACTCGCGCGACACCAGCGCGTAGAAATCGCGCCACAGCGGCGGCGTGGCCCGCACCCGCCCGGCGAGCAGGTCGCGCTCGGCGCGGTAGGCGTGCACCCAGCCGGCGACGATGACGGCGGTGAGCACGCCCACCAGCACGTCGAACCAGGCGAGGTCGATGCCGGCGGCGTCGGCAATGCGCGCGCGGAACGCTGGATCGGGGTAGAGGAACAGGTCGAAGGCATGGCTCACCAGCACGTAGCCCATCACCACCAGCACGAAGGACACCAGCACCACCATGAACAGCCGCCAGGGCTGTTCGCTCTGCATCCGGTGGGTGGAAAACACCAGCTGCGCGCCGGCCAGCCAGCCGAAGAACAGCAGCACGATGGCGCCCTGCTGCTGGAACAGGTCGGCCTCGAACGCACCGTGCGCTGCCACCAGCACGGCGATCGGCAGCACCAGGCTCAAGCCCGCCATCACCAGCCAGGACTGCGCGCGCGGCGCCGGCCGACGCTCGACGACAAAAGTGTAGAGATCGTTCGCCGGCACGCCGTCGTGGCGACGTGCCTCGCCGATCACGCCGCCCGCGCCGAGGAACAGCGTGCCCTTGAAGAAGCCGTGCGCGATCAGGTGATACACCGCCAGCGAAAACGCCCCCACCCCCACTTCCATGATCATGAAGCCCATCTGCCCCATGGTCGAATAGCCGAGCGATTTCTTGATGTCGTTCTGCGCCAGCATCAGCACCGATCCGATCACCGCCGTGACGAGGCCGACGATGAAAATCCAGTGCAGCACCTCGCTCGTGTGCACCAGCACCGGCGCGAAGCGGTTGAGCAGGAAACCGCCGGCGTTGACGATGCCGGCATGCATCAGCGCCGACACCGGCGTGGGGCCGCTCATGGTGTAGGGCAGCCAGGTGTGCAGCAGGAACTGGGCGGAGCGCGCGAACGCCGACAGCGCGACCAGGATGGCCACCGTATCGAGGAACGGCAATCCGAACGCCGTCGCGGCCGGCGGCCCACCGGCGTGCAGCGCCTCGAACATGCCGGACAAGGACCAGGTGCCGTACTGCCGGTACAGCAGCACCGCCGCCAGCACCAGCGGCAGGTCGCCGACGCGGTAGGTGATGAACGTCCACGTCGCGTAGCGGTGCGCGCTGCGGCTTTGCATGTCCTGACCCAGCAGCCAGTACAGCAGCACACCGACCAGATGCCAGGCGGCGAGCAGCACCAGCAGGTGATCGGCCATCACCAGCACCAGCAGGCTGGCGATCATCGCGTCCAGCAACACGTAGAAGCGGCGGTAGCCGGCCTCCTCGGCCATGTAGCGGCGCGAATACAGCCTTACGACGAGGCCGATTCCGCTGATCAGCACCGCCATCAGCGCAGCCAGCGGATCCAGACGCAAGCCGCAGCACGCGACCGTCGTTCCGCCCAGCGTAAATGCCAGCGCCCCCAGCGCCAGCGCAAACGCCAGCAGGCCGAATCCGATGGACAACCTCGCCGCTCCCTGTCCGCGCGGCGGCGTCCCAAGCTGGGACAACGCGGCAGACCCGGCCGGCAAAAACGGCAACAACGCGATCAGTGCTCTCATGGCGCTCCCGTGTCGGTTGGCAGTGCACAAGGCACGGCGGACAGAAGAATCTTAATCGCGGAAATTCAATAAGTCATAACAATGATTATTTATCAGAATCATAATTAACGATTATCGATTTGCAGCCTACCAATTGCCACGCAACGCGTAGCAGCCTGAGCAGGGCAGCAGCGCCCTGATCGCGGGTTTTGCGCACCCGTCGGCCGGAGCAACCTGTCTCCGGGACACTTTGCATCACGCCCGTATCGCCCGAGTCCGCAAACGATCCGGTCACGCGTTCAACCGAGCACCTTCCGGCATCTGGCGTGCAAAAGTGCAACGGCGTGTAAATTTCCGCGCTGCAGCGGGTTCTCGCCCCCTTCCATCTGCCCGGAACGCGAGTAATATGGGGCTTCCCCCAACCAACCATAGGGATACACATGAACAAATCCGAATTGATCGACGTCGCCGCCGCCGAAGCCGACATCAGCAAAGCCGCCGCCGGCAAGGCGCTGGACGCCATCCTCGCCGCCGTCGTCAAGGCCGTGGCCAAGGGCGACAGCGTGACCCTCGTGGGCTTTGGCACCTTCAAGTCCTCCAAGCGCGCCGCCCGCACCGGTCGCAACCCGCAGACCGGCGCCGAAATCAAGATTGCCGCCTCGACCGTGCCTCGCTTCACTGCCGGCGCCGGTTTCAAGACCGCCGTCGCAGGCAAGAAGGCCGCCGCCAAGAAGAAGTGAACATGCGCGGCGGGCCGGTTTCGCGGCCAGTCGCCCATCGAGGCCATCCCGCACCGGGATGGCCTTTTTCATTGATTCACGCGTAACGTCGTTCCGCGTCCGCCCCGATCTCCCGCGCGCCCATGCTCACCCTCGCCATCGGCAACAAGAACTACTCGTCCTGGTCGCTGCGGCCCTGGCTGTTGCTGCGCCAGGCCGGCATTCCCTTCGCGGAAGTCCGCATTCCGCTGTACCAGCCCGGCGCGGACGCCGAGCTGGCGAAGTGGTCGCCTTCGGGCAAGGTGCCGGCGCTGCATGACGGCGCCATCGCGGTATGGGATTCGCTGGCGATTTGCGAAACCCTCGCCGAGCGCTTCCCCGAAAAACGGCTGTGGCCGGTCGACGCGGCCGCACGCGCCACGGCACGCGCGGCAAGCGCCGAAATGCACGCCGGTTTCGCTGCGCTGCGCGAACACATGTCGATGAACATTCGCGCCCGCCGCCCGGGCCAGGGCCGCACGCCCGAAAGCCTCGCCGACATCGCGCGCATCGCTGCACTGTGGACGGCATGCCGCGCAAACCACGGAGGCGGCGGTCCGTTTCTCTTCGGGGAATTCTCGATTGCCGACGCCATGTACGCGCCGGTAGTGCTGCGCTTCCGTACCTACGAGGTGCCGCTTGCCGGCGCGGCCAGAACCTACGCCGACACCGTGCTCGCCCTGCCCGCCCTGCAGGAGTGGATCCACGACGCCGAAGCGGAAACCGAACGCATCGCCCGCTTCGAACCCGACGCGTAAGCGCCGGAACGCGCTAGAATGCCGCCGTCGGGGATTCCAGCCCCCGGCCCCCGGGCCTTGCCCGCAAGACGGTGTCCCGTCCAAGTCTGGCGACGCGTATATTCTGGAGATTCGCAATGGACACCGCTCGTCCCGCGCCCGTCAGTCTGGGCGCCGCTTTCAAGTACTGGCTCAAGCTCGGCTTCATCAGCTTCGGCGGCCCTGCCGGCCAGATTTCGATGATGCATCAGGAACTGGTGGAAAAACGCCGCTGGATTTCCGAGCACCGCTACCTGCACGGCCTGAATTACTGCATGCTGTTGCCCGGGCCGGAAGCGATCCAGCTCGCGATCTACATTTCCTGGCTGATGCACGGCGTCAAGGGTGCAGTACTCGCCGGCGTGCTGTTCTTCCTGCCGGCCTTCCTGCTGCTGTCGCTCCTGGGCGGCATTTATCTGGCGTTTGGCGACGTGCCGCTGGTGCAGGGCATCTTTTACGGCATCAAGCCGGCGGTGGTGGCGGTTGTGCTGTTCGCGGCCTGGCGCATCGGCAGCAAGGCGCTGAAGAACGAAGTGCTGTGGGGGATGGCAGCGCTCGCCTTCATCGGCATTTTCTTCTTCGACGTCGGCTTTCCCTGGATCGTGCTGGCCGCAGGCCTCCTGGGCGCCCTGGGCGGCAAGCTCATGCCGCACAAATTCAAGGGTGGCGGCGGACATGGCGCTTCGAACAAGCAGTACGGACCGGCACTGATCGACGACGACACGCCCACGCCTGCGCACGCGAAATTTTCCTGGGGCAAACTCATCCTCACCACGGCGATTTTCGTCGCGATCTGGTTCGCCGCGATGTTCGTCGTCAGCGGCAGCCAGACGCTCACCGACATGGGCAATTTCTTCACCCGCGCGGCCTTCCTCACCATCGGCGGCGCGTATGCGGTTCTGCCCTATGTATATCAAGGCGGCGTCGAGCACTACGGCTGGCTGACCGGCGCGCAGATGATGGACGGCCTCGCGCTCGGCGAAACCACGCCCGGCCCGCTCATCATGGTGGTGACCTGGGTGGGCTATCTGGGCGGCGTGGCCAAGGGGGTGTTCGACAACCCCATCCTCGCTGGCCTGGCGGGCGCGGCCACGGCGACCTTCTTCACCTTCCTGCCCTCGTTCTGGTTCATCCTCGCCGGCGGGCCGCTGGTGGAATCGACCCGCAACGAACTCAAGTTCACCGCGCCTCTGACCGGCATTACCGCTGCAGTGGTCGGCGTGGTCATCAATCTGGCGGTATTCTTTGCCTGGCATACCTTCTGGCCGCAGGGAACCGACGCCGAGCCCTTCGCGGGGACGTTCGACGCGTTCCCGCTCATCGTCTCCATCGCCGCCTTCGTCGCGCTGTGGAAGTACAAGGCCGACATCATGAAGGTGATCGGCGTATGCGCGCTGCTCGGCCTGGCCTATACCTTCGTCAAGTGAGGAGCGACTCATGCCTTATGCAATGAAACCCCTGGCGTGCGACCCCGCCGCCATCGACGGAATGTCGGAAAGAATCATCGTCAGCCATTACGAGAACAACTACGGCGGCGCGGTGAAGCGGCTCAACGCCATCACCCAGCAGCTGGCCGAGCTCGACTGGGCGACCGCGCCGGTGTTCGTGGTCAATGGCCTGAAGCGCGAAGAACTCGTCGCCAGCAATTCCATGATCCTGCACGAGTTGTTTTTCGAGAGCCTCGGCGCGAGCGCCGCGTCCGCCGACCTCCTGGCCCAGCTCGAGCAGGACTTCGGCGGCATGGACGCATGGTCGGCGCAGTTTGCTGCCATGGGGCGCGCGCTGGGTGGCGGTTCCGGCTGGGTGCTGCTGGCATGGTCACAACGGGACAGGAAGCTGATCAACACCTGGGCGTCGGATCACACCTGCAACCTGGCGGGCGCGACGCCCATCCTTGCGCTCGACATGTACGAGCACAGCTACCACATGGACTTCGGCGCGGCGGCGGCGAAATACGTCGATGCATTCATGAACAACCTGAACCTCGCGGGCGCCTCCGCCAAGCTCGCCCAACTGAAAGGTCTCTGAAATGGAATCCACTTCCCATCCGCTCAAGCAAGCCTGTTGCGGCGGCGCCAACGCGGCCGACGCCAGCCAGCCGCGCACCATCGCGCCGGCCGACGTCAATCCCGACACCACCCTGGTGTTCGATATCCGGCGCGAATCGGACTATGCCGCGTCGAACGAGCGCATCCCCGGCGCGCTGTGGAAGAACCCGGAAAAAATCGATGCCTGGATCGGTGCGCTGCCGCTGACGCAGGACGTGGTGGTGTATTGCGTGCGCGGCGGCAGCGTGTCGAACAGCGTCGTCGATCGCCTGCACGCCGCAGGCGTCAAGGCACGCTACATCGAAGGCGGCATCGAGGCCTACAAGGCCGCTGGCGGCAAGGTGGTCGCCAAATGAAATGGGTGACGCGTGAGCGGCCGAAGATCGACCGCATTGCCTGCCCCTGGCTGGTGGCGCGGTTCATCGACGCGGAGGCCGAATTTCTCTACGTGCCCGCCGCCGACGTGCTCAAGGTCGCCGCGGAAACCGGCGCGATTCCCTACGACATCCCCGGGGTGGAGTACGGGCACGAGGGCGACCAGTGCAGCTTCGACGCCTTCCTGAAGCTGCATCGGCTCTCCGACCCCGCGCTGCACGAACTGGCGGTGATCGTGCGCGGTGCCGACACCGGGCGGCTGGACCTCGCGCCGCAATGCCACGGCCTGCTGGCGCAATCGCTGGGGCTGTCGGCGATGTTCGCCGACGACCATGAAATGCTAAAACACGGCATGGTCATGTACGACGCCTATTACGCCTGGCTCAAAGAGGCGCGCGGCGAAACCCACAGCTGGAATTTTCCGGCTGGCGGCATCCCGAAACGCCCCACCCATCCGGGTAGTTGACTGTTTTACTTGGTTATTCTAAGGTGCGTTCACCTTAACCCCCATCAAGACAGGACTGAGCATCATGCAACGCGAAATCAACGGCAAGATCGTCGAGACCGATCCCGAAGGCTATCTGGTCAATCTGGAAGACTGGTCGGAAGAACTGGCCATCGAACTGGCCAAGGAAGACAAGCTCGAACTCGGCGAGAACCACTGGAAAGTGATCCACTACATGCGCGACCAGTTCGCTCAGAACGGCACCGCGCCCAACCTGCGCTTTCTGCAGAAGGGCCTGAAGGAAGAATTCGGCGACGAATGGGGCGACAAGAAATTCCTCTTCGACCTGTTCCCCTTCGGCCCCGCCAAGCAGGCTGGCCGCTACGCCGGCACGCCGAAACCGACCGGCTGCGTTTGAGCGTCGTTCGGCGCTCGCAGCGAAGCCCCGCGCCGCGGGGCTTTTTTACGCCCGTCCAAGACGCTACGATAGGCGCCCCCCCAGTTTCCGGTACCCCTCATGAAACGCCTCGCCGCCCTCCTCGCCCTGACCAGTCTGGCCCCGCTCACCCACGCTTTTCCCTGGTACGCCTCGGGCAACAACATCCGCGGCGCGCAGCTGATGAGCGAGCAGGAGCGCCGCGACTACGTCGCGCATCTGCAAAGCATGAAGACGCTGCCGGAATGCCAGGCCTACTGGGACGCGCACAACAAGGACATCGACGCGCGCGCGGCGCAGCAGCATGTCGCCCTGCCGCCGGTGCAGGGCAACCCCTGCCAGGTGATGGTGCAGATGGGGCGGATACGCTGAGGCCCCGGCCGGCACTCAGGCGCTGCGGAACATGAAGTACACCGCGCCGACCAGACACAGCGCGGCCCACAGGAAATCCCATTTCAGCTCGGCTTTCATGTAGAGCACCGCGAAAGGCACGAACACGGTCAGCGAGATCACCTCCTGCATGATCTTCAGCTGCGGCAGGCTCAGCACGGTGAACCCGATGCGGTTGGCCGGCACCTGCAGCAGGTATTCGAACAGCGCGATGGCCCAGCTGGCGAAGGCCGCGATCACCCACGGCTGATTGTTCATGTCCTTGAGGTGCGCATACCAGGCAAAGGTCATGAAGACATTCGAAAAGGTGAGCAGGATCAGGGTTTGCAGGGACGCGGGCATGGCACTCTCCATGAGATCCGGCGCATTGTAGGGATAAAATGCCGCCTTTCGATCTGCAAGGATGAGCACAATGAGCGCACCGCTGGTGGGCGTGGTAATGGGGTCGTCCAGCGACTGGGAGGTGATGAAGCACGCCGCCCTGCTGCTGAAGCAGCTGGGCGTGCCGTTCGAGGCGAAGGTGGTGTCGGCGCACCGCACTCCCGACCTGCTTTACCGCTATGCCGAGGAAGCCGAGGGACGCGGGCTGGCCGCCATCATCGCCGGCGCCGGCGGCGCGGCGCACCTGCCGGGCATGCTCGCCGCCAAGACGATCGTGCCGGTGCTGGGCGTGCCGGTGCCGTCGAAATACCTCAAGGGCATGGACTCGCTGCTCTCCATCGTGCAGATGCCCAAGGGCATCCCGGTCGCCACCTTCGCCATCGGCGAGGCGGGCGCGGCCAACGCCGCGCTGTTCGCCGCCGCACTGATCGCGCGTGCCGACGGCGCGCTGGCCGAGCAGCTGCACGATTTCCGCCGGGGCCAGTCGGACTCGGTGCTGACGATGGACCTGCCCGATGTCGAGTAAGCCGCTGCCCGTCCTGCGAGGCGCGAGCGATTCTCCCCGGGCTTCGGCTGGAGGTACGGCGTCCCCGCGAGCCGCGCTGCCGATCCTGCCCGGCGCGACCTTGGGCATCCTGGGCGGCGGCCAGCTCGGCCGCATGTTCACCGTCGCCGCGCGCACCCTGGGCTACAAGGTCATGGTGCTCGACCCCGATCCGGCGAGCCCGGCCGGGCAGATGGCCGACGTGCACCTGCAGGCCGGTTACACCGACGAAGCCGCACTGGATCGGCTCGCGCAAAGCTGCGCCGCGGTCACGACCGAGTTCGAGAACGTCCCGGCCGCCAGCCTGATCGCGCTGGCGGAACACTGCCGCGTGGCGCCCGGCGCCGGCGCCGTCGCTATCGCGCAGGACCGCAGCCACGAGAAATCCTGGCTGGCGCAGCACGGCTTCGCCACCGCGCCGTTCGCGCTGGTCTACAGCGAAGGCGACCTCGACGCCGCGCTGGCCGAGGTCGGCACTCCGGCGCTGTTGAAGGTGGCGCGCTTCGGCTACGACGGCAAGGGCCAGGCACGCGTGGAGACGCGCGACAGCGCGCGCGCCGCGCTCCGCGAATTCGGCGGCCAGCCGTGCGTGCTCGAAGCCTACGTGAAACTGGACGGCGAAGTGTCGGTGGTGCTGGCGCGCAACGACGCCGGCGAGTGCGCGCTGTTCCCGGTCGCCGAGAACCGCCATGTCGACGGCATACTCGACGTCTCCCTCGTGCCCGCGCGCGTGAGCGCATCCATCGTGCAGCAGGCGCAGGATCTCGCCCGCGCGGTGGCCGACGCGCTCGGCTACGTGGGCGTGATGGCGGTCGAATTCTTCCTCGTCGAGGGCAGGCTCCTCATCAACGAGATCGCGCCGCGCCCGCACAACTCCGGCCACTACACGCTCGACGCCTGCGTCACCGACCAGTTCGAGCAGCAGGTGCGCGTGCTCGCCGGCCTGCCGCCCGGCGACACGCGGCTGCTCTCGCCGGTGGCGATGGTCAACATTCTCGGCGACCGCTGGCAAAACGGCGGGCCGCACTGGGCCGCGCTGCTGGCCCACCCCAACGTCAAGCTGCATCTCTACGGCAAGGAAACCGCGCGCCCCGGTCGCAAGATGGGCCATTTCAACGTGCTCGACGCCGACGCCGCGGCGGCACTGAAACTTGCCGAAGCCCTGCGTGACGCGCTTTAGCCTGCTGCTGCTATCGCTGTTGGTCCCGGCGGCGCACGCTGGCGGGGACATCACCCTCGTCGTCGGCAACCAGGCCCTGCAGGCCGAAGTGGCGGCCACCCCCGAAGCGCGCCAGCGCGGCCTGATGGGACGCACCCACCTCGCCGCCGACCGCGGCATGCTGTTCGTCTTCGATACTCCCGGACGCTACTGCTTCTGGATGCGCGACACGCCCCTGCCGCTTGCCATCGCCTTCATCGACGCAGACGGCCGCGTGATCCAGCGCGCGGACATGCAGCCGCGCAGCGAGACCCCGCACTGCCCGCCGGCCGAGGTGCGCTACGCGCTGGAAATCGCCCAGGGCAGCCACCTGCGCGCCGCACTCGCCCCCGGCGCCCGGGTGACGGGCCTGCCCAGGTAATCCGCGCTGCGCCGCTGTCGCAAATCCGGCGACCCGGCCGAATCTCCAACGCCCGCTCGCCGGAAACTTTCTCCTGCAGGGCGGCCGCCCGCTTCTTGGCGCGCAGGCGCATCCCCCTTCCTCCGGCACGAACTTCGCTAGCCCCCGGTCATCGACATCCCGGAGACTTCCATGCTAACCATCTACAGGAGCGCGCTCGCTGCCGCATTGCTGGCAACGGCGCCGGGCGCCGGAGCGTACGTCATCGACGCCAATCTCGCCGACTGGGGCATCACGCGCACCGGCAGCGCGAACGACTGGACGCCGGATGCCCGGATCAAGGGCTGGGGCGTCGAAGACCAGACCGGCGGCCTCGGCACGTATCTGCGTCCTGGCTACGGCGGACAGGCGTACGACGTCGAGGCCCTGTACGTCGATTTCGACAGCCAGTACCTGTACCTCGCGCTCGTCACCGGCCACAACCCGCGCACCGCCCAGGGCGGCGGCCACTACGCCGCGGGCGATTTCGCGATCGATTTCGGCCGCGACGGCAGCTTCGAATACGGCATCGAAACGACGGGCAGCAACGGCAAGACCCAGGGCGGCCTGTATGCGGTCAGGCACTGGGGCGCGGGGCTGTGGGGCGCGGCCAACGAAGGGCCGACCTCGGTCCTCGCTGGCGTGCTGCTGGGGCTGGGCGAGGTCGCGTACAGCACCACCGGCGTCGACAATCTGGGCGCTTACCGCAACGACCTGCACTACTTCTACGAGGCCCGCGTTCCGTTGAACCTGTTCGGTCCGTCGTGGGGACAAGCGTTCGACGTGCACTGGACGATGAACTGCGCGAACGACTCGCTGACGGTCGACCCGGCGCCCGTGCCCGAACCGGCGACGCTGGCGCTGCTGGCGGCCGGCGCGCTGGGCCTGCTGCGCCACGTCCGCAAGCCC
>JAIWOS010000110.1 GCA_020217265.1 Thiobacillus sp.
GGGCTGGGGGCCACCCGCGTGGCCGCGGGCCTCGGCGCGCGCGTGACCCTGCTCGACCGCCAGGCCGCCAAGCTCGCCCAGGCCGAAACCCTGTTCGGGGCGCGCGTGGCGACCCGCTTTTCCTCGCCCGACGCCATCGCGGACTGCACGGCCGACGCCGACATCGTGATCGGTGCCGTGCAGATTCCCGGCCGCCACGCGCCCCGGCTGATTTCGCGCGCGCTACTGCGTCGCATGCCGCCGGGCTCGGTGCTGGTCGACGTCGCCATCGACCAGGGCGGCATCGCCGACACCTCGCGCCCCACCACGCACAGCGCCCCCTTCTTCGTCGCTGAGGGGGTGGTGCACTACTGCGTGACCAACATGCCCGGGGCCGTTGCGCGAACCGCGACCGAGGCGCTCACCCACGCCACCCTGCCCTACGTGCTGGCGCTGGCAAACCGCGGGCTTGCCGCGCTCGACGCCGACGCCGGGCTGAAAGCCGGCCTGCACGTGCACGGCGGACGCATCGTGCACGCGGGACTGGCCGAGGATCTGGGACTGTCGTAGCGCGGACTGCCTGGCCGCGAAGGGGGGTTCAGAGGGGCATTTCCGAGTTTGAACTGCTTCGCGACATTCGCGGACGGTTCATGGCGGCACCTTCCCGTCCAGCCAGACGTGGCCGCGCACCCGCAGCGCCGCGTCGAACGCGTACACGCACGGCACGCCGGAGGGGATTTCCACTTTTTCCATGGCCACGGCATCGATGCCGTCGAGATGCATGACCAGACCGCGCAGGGTGTTGCCGTGGCTCACGACAAGCACACGCTGCCCCGCGCGCAGCGCCGGTACCAGCACGTTATCCCAGTACGGCAGCATGCGCCGCTGGCAGTCGCGCAGGCTTTCGCTCGCCGGCAGCGAAGACGGATCGAGCCCGGCGTAGCGCGGGTCGAAGCGCGGATGGCGCGGATCGTCCGGTGCCAGCGGCGGCGGCGCCTCGAAGTAGCCGCGCCACCAGCGGCGCGAAGCCGCCTCGCCCCAGGTGGCGAATATTTCCCGCTTGCTCATCCCCTGCAGGGCGCCGTAATGGCGCTCGTTCAGTCGCCAGCTTTCGTATATCGGCACGTCCGGCGTGCCCAGCGCCGCGAGCACCGCTTCCGCCGTCTGGCGGGTGCGCCGCAGCATCGACACGTGCACAGCGTCGAAACCGAAGCCAGCCCGCGCCAGCACGAGGCCTGCCGCTGAGGCTTCTGCCAGGCCGGTTTCGGTGAGGGGAATGTCGGTCCAGCCGGTGAAGCGGTCCGTGAGGTTCCACGCGCTGTGGCCGTGCCGCAGCAGCACCAGCTTCATTCCGGCGCCCCGGTGAGCACGTGGCTGAGGTGATGGCGGTCGGCCCAGGATTCGAGATGGCAGCCGTGGGCGTCGAGGCGAAACCAGTTGAGCGCGCAGTTGGGGATTTCGAAGTCGCGCGGCGTGCTGAGCGGCCGCCCCGTGGCGCGGCGATAGATCACGTCGAGCACGCCGCTGTGGCAGATCGCGGCGATCGTCTGCCCGGGGTGATGGCGCGCCAGATGGGCGATGCCCTCGTCCACCCGCGCTGCGAAGTCGCGCAGCGACTCGCCGGTTTCGAAATCGTAGTCGGGATCGCGCGCAAGGTAATGCGCGTGCGCCGCCGGGTAGCGCGCGGCGGCCTCGGCGACAGTGAGCCCCTGGAAGATGCCGTAATGGCGCTCGCGCAGCGGGGGCAGCCGGTGCACCGGTTCCTCCTCGCGCATTGCCAGCGCACGCGCCGTCTCGATTGCCCGCGTCAGATCGCTGCTGTAGATCGCGGCAAAGCGGTGGTGGGCGGCGTTGTAGGCCATCGCCAGCGCCTGCGCCCGGCCGGTGGTGTTGAGCGGGATGTCGGTGTGGCCCTGGATCCGCTTTTCCACGTTCCAGTCGGTTTCCCCGTGCCGGATCAGACAGAGCCTTGTAACGACGGGCTTGGGCGAGTGCGGCATTCGCTTGCGCAAAAAAAGTGAGCTATACCAAATCTGACACAAAAAGATGCGCGTGTCAGTTTTCAGAAACAACACCGAACACGAGGGAGAGCCAGAGCGGGTGCGTCATCTTGACACACTCAAGAATAAGAAGATATATTTATCTATATATGCGAATCCTTACAGGCCTGCATGGCCTGTTGGCGATCTGCATGTGTATTCATCCAGTCATCAATCACGGGAGACGTGTATGGAAGCGACAACCTATAACTACAAGGTCGTCCGCCAGTTCGCCATCATGACGGTGGTGTGGGGGATCGTCGGGATGCTGGTCGGGTTGATCCTGGCTGCGCAACTGATCTGGCCTGATCTGACCTTCGGCATCGAGTGGCTCTCTTACGGCCGCCTGCGCCCGCTGCATACCAATGCGGTGATTTTCGCGTTCGGGGGCTCCGGCCTCTTCGCAGTGTCGTACTACATCGTGCAGCGCACCTGCCAGGTCCGGCTGTTCGCGGAAAAGCTCGCCGCGTTCACCTTCTGGGGCTGGACGGCGATCATCGTACTGGCCGCCATCACGCTGCCGCTGGGCTTTACCAGTTCCAAGGAATACGCCGAGCTGGAATGGCCGATCGACATCCTGATCGCGGTGGTGTGGGTGTCCTACGCGGTGGTGTTCTTCGGCACCATCGCCAAGCGCAAGACCAAGCACATCTACGTATCCAACTGGTTCTTCGGCGCCTACATCCTGACGATCGCCCTGCTGCACATCGTCAACAACCTCGAGCTCCCGGTGTCGCTCACCAAGTCCTACTCGCTGTACGCCGGTGTGCAGGACGCGATGGTGCAGTGGTGGTACGGCCATAACGCGGTGGGCTTCTTCCTCACCACGGCCTTCCTCGGCATGATGTACTACTTCATTCCCAAGCAGGCCGGCCGCCCGATCTATTCCTACCGCCTGTCGGTCGTGCACTTCTGGTCGCTCAACTTCATCTACATGTGGGCGGGCCCGCACCACCTGCAGTACACCGCCCTGCCCGACTGGGCGCAAAGCCTCGGCATGGTGTTCTCGCTGATCCTGCTCGCGCCTTCTTGGGGCGGCATGATGAACGGCATCATGACCCTGTCCGGCGCCTGGCACAAACTGCGCACCGACCCGATCCTGAAGTTTCTCATCACCGCGATGTCGTTCTACGGCATGTCGACCTTCGAAGGCCCGATGATGTCGGTGAAGACCGTGAACGCGCTCTCCCACTACACCGAGTGGACCATCGGCCACGTGCATTCCGGCGCGCTGGGCTGGGTGGCAATGATCACCATCGGTTCGATGTACTACCTGATTCCGCGCCTGTTCGGCCGCGAGTCGATGTACAGCGTGAAGCTCATCGAGTGGCACTTCTGGCTCTCCACCATCGGCGTCGTGCTGTACATCGCATCGATGTGGATCGCCGGCGTGGCGCAGGGCCTGATGTGGCGCGCGGCCAACCCGGACGGCACGCTCACCTACAGCTTTGCCCAGGTGCTGAACACGATGTACCCGTTCTACACCATCCGTCTGGTCGGCGGCCTGCTGTTCTTCGGCGGCATGCTGATGATGGCGTACAACGTCCTCAAGACCGTGGGACAGGGCCGCGCCGTCAACGACGCCGCCATTCCCCAAGCCGTTCACGCCTAAGGAGACCGAACCATGATTTCGCATGAAACCATCGAAAAGAACATCGGCCTCTTGATCGTGCTGACCATCCTGGTGGTCAGCATCGGCGGCCTGGTGCAGATCGTACCGCTGTTCTTCCAGACCTCCACCACCAAGCCGGTGGCCGATTTGAAACCCTACACGGCGCTGCAGCTGTCGGGACGCGACATCTACATCCGCGAAGGCTGCGTCGGCTGCCACTCGCAGATGGTGCGTCCGTTCCGTGCCGAAACCGAGCGCTACGGCCACTACTCGGTCGCCGGCGAATACGTCTACGACCGGCCCTTCCTGTGGGGCTCCAAGCGCACCGGCCCGGACCTGCAGCGGGTCGGCGGCCGCTACTCCGACGCCTGGCATCGCGCGCACCTGCTGAATCCGCGCGACGTGGTGCCCGAGTCGAACATGCCGGCGTATCCGTGGCTCGACCGTCCGCTGAAGGATGCCGACATCCAGCAGAAGATGCGCACGCTGAACTGGGTGGGCACCGGCTATTCCGACAAGGAAATCGCCGACGCCCCGGCCGAGCTGGAAGGCAAGACCGAGCTCGATGCGCTGATCGCGTATCTGCAGGTGCTGGGCACCCACGCACCGAAAAACTGAGGCATAGATCATGGACAGCGGAACCCTCAGCGGCATCGTCACCCTGGTGTTCATCGTGGTGTTCGTTGGCATCGTGTGGTGGGCGTACAGCCGGCGCAACAAGGAGCGCTTCGAGGACGCCGGCCGCCTGCCCTTTGCCGAGGACGACGTTCCGACTCAAAAAGGAGACAAGCAATGAGCGATTTCACCAGCGGCTTCTGGCCGATCTACATCAGCGTCATCACGCTCGTCAGCATCATCGGCACCTGGGTGTTCGTCAAATCGCACACCACCCGCAAGCTCGCCCCGGGCGAAAAGGCGGAATTGATGGAACACACCTGGGACGGCGATCTGCAGGATCTGAACAACCCGCTGCCGCGCTGGTGGCTGGGCCTGTTCTACGGCACCCTGGCCTTCGCGCTGATCTACCTGGTGCTGTGGCCGGGTCTGGGCACCTTCAAGGGCGTGCTGGGATGGACCTCGCTGGGCGAGTACGAAGCCGAAGTGAAGGCCGCCGAGGCGAAGTTCCAGCCGGTGTACGCCGGGTTCATGAAACAGGACATCGCCAGCGTCGCCGCCAACCCCGAAGCGCGCGCCATCGGCAAGAACCTGTTCCTGACCTACTGCTCGCAGTGCCATGGATCGGACGCGGCCGGCGCCACCGGCTTCCCCAACCTGACCGACCATGACTGGCTGTACGGCGGCGACCCCGACACGATCAAGGCATCGATCACCGACGGCCGTGCCGGCGTGATGCCCGCGCTGGGCGAGGCGCTCGGCCCGCAGGGCACCAAGGAAGTGGCGAACTATGTGCTGTCGCTGTCCGGCCGCAAGCACGATGCAGCGCTCGCCGCCGCCGGCCGCCAGAAATTTGCCGACAATTGCGCCGCCTGCCACGGCGCCGACGGCACCGGCATGGCCGCGATGGGCGCGCCCAACCTGACCGACAAGGTCTGGCTCTACGGCGGCAGCGAGGCGGCAATCATCGAAACCATTGCGAAAGGCCGCAACGGCGTGATGCCGGGCGCCGCGCAGACGCTCGGCACCACGTCCAACAAGGACGCCAAGCTCCACCTGCTGGCCGCCTACGTCTACGGGCTGTCGCAGAAGAAGTAAGCAGCAACGCGGATTCGCCGGGCGCGCCCGGCGGGCCGCTAGAGCGCATTGCCCGGCAGTGCGCTCCAGCGGCACAACACGACGCGAACCATGGCAGAGACAAACGACAAACCGGCCTCGAACGAGGCGCCGATCGAGCAGCAGCTCTACGCGATCCGGCAGAAAATCCAGCCGCGCGCGGTACACGGCGTATTCGCCAACTGGCGCATCGCGATGGTATTGCTCACCCAGGCGCTTTACTACGGCCTGCCCTGGCTCACCTGGGACAACCGCCAGGCGGTGCTGTTCGATCTGGCCGCGCGCAAGTTCTACATCTTCGGCCTGGTGTTCTGGCCGCAGGATTTCATCTACCTCACCGGCCTGCTGATCCTCTCGGCGCTGGCGCTGTTCCTGTTCACCGCCGTCGCCGGCCGGCTGTGGTGCGGCTATGCCTGCCCGCAGACGGTTTACACCGAAGTCTTCATGTGGGTGGAAAACTGGATCGAGGGCGACCACATCGCACGCAAGAAGCTCGACGCCTCGCCATGGAATGCCGCCAAGCTGAGAAAGCGCGGCGCCAAGCACTTCGTCTGGTTCGCGATCGCCCTGTGGACGGGGTTCACCTTCGTCGGCTATTTCACGCCGATCCGCGCGCTTGCCGCCGAAGTGGCGAGCCTGAGCCTGGGGCCGTGGGAGTCCTTCTGGATCCTGTTCTACGCCTTCGCCACCTGGGGCAACGCCGGATTCATGCGCGAGCAGGTGTGCAAGTACATGTGCCCGTACGCACGCTTCCAGAGCGTGATGTTCGATTCCGACACGCTCACCGTGACCTACGACAGCTCGCGCGGCGAACCGCGCGGTCCGCGCGGCAAGAAGGTCGACTACAAGGCGGCGGGGCTCGGCACCTGCGTGGACTGCGGCGTGTGCGTGCAGGTCTGCCCCACCGGCATCGACATCCGCAACGGCCTGCAGTACGAATGCATCGGCTGCGCCGCCTGCATCGATGGCTGCGACCAGATCATGGACAAGATGGGCTACCCGCGCGGACTGATCCGCTACACCACGGAAAACGTGGTGAAAGGCAAATACCCCGACAGCGGCATCGTCAAGCACATCCTGCGTCCGCGCACGATCATCTACACCCTATTGCTGACGCTCATATCGGGCGCCTTCGTCTACAGCCTCGCCACCCGCGTCCCCCTGCGCGTCGACGTCGTGCGCGACCGCGTCTCGCTGTCCAAGGAAACCGACGAGGGCATGATCGAGAACGTCTACCGCCTGCAGCTCATCAACAAGGACGCGCAAGCGCACCACTACACCGTATCGGCGCACGGCATCGAAGGGCTGCAGGCCGTATCCGCCAGCGGCGAGGGCGTCAGCATCACCGCGGCGCCGCTGGAAACGGTCGACGTCCCGGTCAGCCTGATCGCCGACCCGGCGAACCTGAAGGGCCGCTCGATCGAAGTCACCTTCAGCGTCCAGGCCACCGACGACCCGCGCATCCGGGACGACGTCACGACCAAATTCTTCAACCGCTAGACGAGGACGCAGTGCGATGAAAACGCTGACCGAACCGACGCGCAAACCCTGGTACCGCGAGCCCTGGCCGTGGTTCCTCATGAGCCTTCCCGCAACCGCTGTCGTCGCAGGCATTGCAACGGTCTGGATCGCCTTCACGAACTATGACGGCCTGGTGGTCGGCGACTACTACAAGGCCGGCCTGGCAATCAACCAGACCCTGGCGCGCGACGATGCCGCGCGCGCCCTGGGGCTGGCCGCCACCCTGCGCACCCGGGACGGCGCCTTGAACGTGGCGCTGACCGGCAAGCCGAATGCCTGGCCCGAGCAGCTGACATTGACGCTCGCCCACCCCACGCATCAGGGCCAGGACCGGACCGTGATCCTGCATCACGCCGGCAACGGAACCTATCGTGCGGCCATGCCCGCCTTGCATCCCGGCAAGTGGCATGCCCAGCTCACCGACTCCGGCGCGACCTGGCGCCTGGCAGGCGGGGTTCGCGCCCCGTTCGACCAGCCTGCGAGCCTGCGTGCCTCACCCCTTCATCAACCACAGGGAGACTGAAATGGACGTCGTACTCGATCTTCTGTTCAATAGCGGCATCGGCCTGTTGAGCCTGTTCACCATCGTCTTCATCATCGGCATGGGCTTCTACCTGTCGGCATGGCTCAAGCGCAAGATGAACAACCCCGAAGAATGAAGCCCGCCCGGACGACGAGGAGCGCACCATGATGCAACGCATGATCCACATCCTGTGGCCGTCCTTCCTCGTTGCCGGGGTGGCCGACATCGTCTTCACCAGTCTCATCGACCCGCTGGAACTCATGTACCGCGGCGAGGCGCTGATCGAACATCGCCTCGCCGCCTACACCGCCGGCTTCTTCGTCTTCTGGCTGCTCGGCATCGCGTCGAGCATGCTGACCTGCTACTTCCAGCGTGGCGCCGACGAGATCAACCGCTGCCCGCTGCCCGCGCGCCAGCGGCCGGAGGGCTGCCCCAAGCGCGAAGACGGGGGCGACTGCTGCTGAAAAACACGGCTACTTGATCGCCTTGTCCTTCAGCGGATTCTTGTCGTAATAAGGCTTGCCATCGAGGCACTTCCTGAGCTCGTCGCGGGCTTTCAACCCGCCATGCCATTCGATCTCGCCGATGGGTTTTCCGTCGTATTCGAGATGGAAATCCAGCCGGTCTTCCATGCCGTCCAGTGCGGCCTCGATGCTCGGCACGGCAAAGGTGATCACCGGAACCTCGTTGTCGCCGAACAGCTGGTTGAGCGCATGCACGGTGGCCGGCGCGTCGCGCCCCTGTTTCAGCGTGACCTTGATCTTGCCGGAGTTCGCAGCCCGCGGGAATGCGGAATCCCCGGCCAGCGAGGCAAACATCATCAACGCGCCCCGGTAGGCGCCGCCGGGGCCCATGATCGACACCAGCATGTCCTCGCGCACGAAGAGCGCCGTGCAGTATTCGCCCTTGGGCGCGTTCGACTTGCCCTGAAAGATCTGCCAGTAGCCGTCCTTGTACAGCCGCCCGTACTTGGAGTTCTGGAAATCCTTGCGGCCCTTTTCGGTTTCCTGTTTGGCGTTCAGTTCCTTTTTCGTCGTATCCATCACGCCGGCAAGCACGTCGAACTGTGCGTCGCCTGCGGCAAACGCGCGCCCCTGAAGCACCAGCAGCAGCACCAGAACCATCCGTTTCATTCGATTCCCCCTTCGGTTCAACGCGACGCCGCGCGGGCGACGTCCTCACACAAACTGCGGGTTCGGCCCAAGCCATCGCCCTCGAAAGTCGACCGCACCAGCACGTCCTCCACGCGCCATTCGCCGTTGCCGTCCTGCCGCGTTCTGAATTCGGCGAAGCACTCCGCGTAGCCGCCCATTTCGCCACCGACCACGGCGCCCTGCGCGTTGAAGGCAGTGAAACCTGGCTTCTCCCAGTAGCGGGTGTAACGCAGGAAGCGACTATCGCCAGCCTGGTTGAATTGCGGATTGCCCATGACCCTCACCACCTCCGCTTCCGGGCGGCCTTTCCACAGGGTGATGAGATTGGCCTCGATCGGCGTGAGCTTCTTGCCGTCCGGGCGCACCGCTGTACTGGCGATCGCGGCGCGCTCGGCCTCGCTTTTCCTGATGCCCGCCATCAGGCTCTCACGCGCCGCGTCGATTTCGGGCTGCAACTTCTTGCGCTGCGCTTCCAGACGCTCGATGGCGGCCGCCTTCTCGGCCTTGGTGAGCCGCTTGCTCCACTTGCCGCTGGGGTCGGGGCGTTCGCCCGCGAAATATTTTTCCCACCAGAGGATCTTCCACGAAAAATCCAGAAACTCGGACGGCAGCGTCTGCCCCAGCAGCAGCATGTCGGGCGGCAGCCCGAGTGCGCCGATGCGCTTGCCGAAGCCTTCGTAATCGAAATCCTTATCGCGGATCGCGGCGTGCAGCGCCTGGTCGAATTCGATGGCGTTGCAGGCGATGGCGGCAGCCTTCGAGAGCATGGGCGCGTTCGAGCTTTTCCACTCGCTGGCCGGGAGCGGCACGGACTGCAAGTCCGACCGGCGCAGGGTGTAGCTGCCCGCGCCAATCCTGAACCTGACGGTGTCGCCCGCCCGGATTTTTTTCGTGTCCTCGGCGAGCTTGTGCGTTTTCATGTCGAGCGAGAAGGCATTGGGGCATTCGAATTCGAGCTTCATGTGGACGAACTCGGGCTTGGCCGGGTTTTCGTAGACGGCGGTGACGTCGATTTCCCGGATCTCCGTCGGCCCCGTCAGCCGGTCGGCCGGCGTGCGGTTGGAGATCACGCGCACGTCGGCGAAATAGGCCTCGCGGTCGCCTTCCTCGCCCTGGTAGTGCAGCACGGCGCCGAAACCGAAGGCCGCCGTCGGCAGCAGGCAAGCAATTGCGGACGCGAGGCGCGTCCAGTGGTTCGTGTTCATGATGTTGCGTGATATCTCTCAAGATCAGGGGTTGATGAATCGGGCACTGCCGCGTCACCGCCATCGAAGGCGACGACGACGCTGCCCCGCTTGTGGCCGGTGTCGACGTAGGCGTGCGCCTCGCGGATGCGAGCGAAGGGGTAGACACGGTCGATCGCGGGGCGATAGACCCCCTGCGTGTAGAGCGCCGCCAGGTAGTCCAGATCCTGCCGCTTCTCGCCCGCCATGCCCGCGATCAGCGAAACGCCGCGCGGCAGGGGACGCCGGCACAGCCGCAGCAGGTCCGGCAGGCCGCCCGCCAGCAGCAGGAGCCGGCTGCCGGGGCGCAAGAGCGGCGCCCATTTCGCCAGCGGCACGCCGCCGACGGTGTCGAACACGAGGTCGTAGCGCGCGCCGTGGGCAAACACGTCGGTTTGCCGGTAGTCGATCACGCGCTGCGCGCCGAGCGCTGCGACCCACGCCGCG
>JAIWOS010000041.1 GCA_020217265.1 Thiobacillus sp.
CCCGAGCTGGCGGCTGCGCTGCCGCGGCACTGCGGGCCCGATGCCCAGCTGCTGGCCAGCCACACGCTGCGGCTGCGGGTGCGCTGCATTCCGCTGGCCGGCGTCGACGACACCCGGGTGCTGCTGCTGGAAGACCCGAGCCAGGCCGAGCAGGCGGCGCAGCGCCTGAAACTGGCGGCGCTGGGGCGGCTGACGGCGAACATCGCGCACGAAATCCGCAATCCGCTGTCGGCGATCAGCCAGGCGGCGCAGTTGTTGCGCGAGGACACGCACGATCCCGCGCAGGCGAAGCTCACCGCAATCATCGAAAACAACGCGCGGCGGCTCGACCGCCTGGTGGAGGAGGTGCTGACGCTCAACCGGCGCGACCGCCTCAATCCCACCGATTTCGACGCCGCCGCGCTCGGCGCCCTGGTCGAGGAATTGCGGCAGACTGAAGAAATCCCGCCCGGCGCCGTCATAGTGAACATGTCCGACACGCTGCATTTCCAGTTCGACCCCGACCACCTGCGCCAGATCGTGTGGAACCTTATGCGCAATGCCTGGCGCTATTCGCAGCAGCAGGCCGGCAGCCTGCGCGTCGAGGCCGGCACGCAGGGCGGCCAGGTCTATCTGGACATCGCCGACGACGGGCCGGGCGTGGCCCCCGAGCACCAGGGCAAGCTGTTCGAGCCTTTTTTCACTACCGCCGCGCAAGGCACCGGGCTCGGTCTGTTTCTCGCGCGCGAGCTGGCCGAAGCCAACCGCGCCGCGCTGCGCTTCGTGCCGGGCACGGGCGGCGCGCGCTTTCGCCTGAGCCTCGCAGGGAGCTGACATGAGCCTTTCGCCGCGCATCCTGTTGGTGGACGACGAGCCCGATCTGCTCGATCTCATGGAGCTGACCCTGGTGAAACTGGGCCTCGAAACCGACCGTGCCGCCAGCGTTGCCGAAGCCTGCCGCAAGCTCGCCGGCGGGCATTACGACCTCTGTCTCACCGACATGCGGCTCGGCGACGGCGAGGGCCTGGCGGTGATCGCCGCCGCCAGCGCCCTGCCCGCCCCGGTGCCGGTGGCAGTGATCACCGCCTTCGGCAACGCCGGCAACGCGGTGGCGGCGCTCAAGGCCGGCGCCTTCGACTACCTCGCCAAGCCGGTCGCGCTGGACCAGCTGCGCGCTCTGGTCAAATCGGCGCTCAGGGTGCCGGCGCCGGCCACAGCCAAAACCGACACTGCCGCGCGCGAGCTGATCGGCGAATCGACCGCCATGCAGGATATTCGCGCCCGCATCGCCAAGCTCGCGCGCACCCAGGCGCCGGTGCACATCTCGGGCGAATCTGGCAGCGGCAAGGAACTTGCGGCGCGGCTGATCCACCGCCTGGGCAGCCGCGCGGAGCAGCCCTTCGTGGCGGTGAACTGTGGCGCGATCCCCGAGACGCTGATGGAGAGCGAATTCTTCGGCACCCGCAAGGGTGCGTACACCGGGGCGGACGCGGACCGCGACGGCTTCTTCCAGGCGGCCAACGGCGGCACGCTGTTTCTCGACGAAGTGGCCGACCTGCCGCTGTCGATGCAGGTGAAGCTCCTGCGCGTTCTCCAGGAGAAAATGGTACGCAAGCTCGGCGCGACCGCCGAGGACGCGGTCGACGTGCGCATCGTCAGCGCCACCCACCAGAATCTTGCCGCGCTGGTCGATGCCGGCCGCTTCCGCCAGGATCTGTACTACCGGCTGAACGTGATCGATCTGGCCATGCCCAGCCTGCGCGACCGCACCGGCGACATCCCCCTCCTCGCGCGCGCCCTGCTCGACAAGCTCGGCGGCCGCGACGTCGCGCTCGACCGCGACGCCGAGCAGGCGCTTGCCGCCTATGCCTTTCCCGGCAACGTGCGCGAGCTGGAAAACATCCTGGAACGCGCGCTGGCGCTGTGCGACGACCGGCGCATCCGCGCCGCCGACCTCAATCTCGCGCCCGCCCTGCCCGCCGCCAGCGGCACTGCCGGCTGCAAATACCCCTTGCAGGATTATCTCGACCAGATGGAGCGCGCCGCCATCCTCGAAGCGCTGGAACAGACCCGGCACAACAAGACCGCCGCCGCGCGCGTGCTTGGCGTCACCTTCCGCAGCCTGCGCTACCGGCTGGAACGGCTGGGCATCGACTGAACCGCCGCCCGGCAACAGCCCGGCGATCCCGCACTCGACTGTCGCCGGGCTTGCGCTATGCTCCGGTGATCGGCCCCGCCCACTTCCGTTCGCGATATCCATGACTCCCGCCGACGTCCTCGACTTCTGGTTCGGCCCGCACGCGGGCAATGCCGAAACCGCCGCGCGCCAGGGCAGGCTGTGGTTCGGCAAATCTCCGGAAAACGACCGCATCGTCGCCGAGCGTTTCGGTGCGACGCTGGTCGCCGCGCGTGCCGGGCAGCTTGCCTCCTGGGCGGAGACGCCGCCGGGCCGGCTCGCCCTCGTCATCGTGTTCGACCAGTTTCCGCATCACATCCATCGCGACCAGCCGCTCGCCTTTGCCACCGACCCGCAGGCGCTCGCCCTCGCGCTGGAAGCGCTGGCCCTGGGCGAAGACCGGCAGCTGAGCCGGATCCAGCGGGTCTTCCTCTACCTGCCGCTGGAACACGCCGAGTCGCTCGCCCTGCAGGAGCAGGCCGTGGCGTGCTACGACGCCTTGCTGCGCGAAGCGCCGCCGGAGGAGCGCGAACTGTTCGCCGGCTTTCTCGACTACGCCAGGCAGCACCGCGACGTGGTCGCGCGCTTCGGGCGTTTCCCGCACCGCAACGCCATCCTCGGCCGCCCCTCCACGCCCGAGGAAATCGAATTCCTGAAGCTGCCCGGCTCACGCTTTTAGGGCACGGGCAGTAAAATGGCGGGCTTTCGTGCCCCGCCGCTGCCATGACCCGCCAGATCCTCGTCACCTCCGCCCTGCCCTACGCCAATGGCAGCATCCACCTCGGCCACCTGGTCGAATACATCCAGACCGACATCTGGGTGCGATTCCAGAAAATGCGCGGCCACGACTGCCGCTACATGTGCGCCGACGACACCCACGGCACCGCGATCATGCTGCGCGCCGAAAAGGAAGGCATCACGCCTGAAACCCTGATCCAGCGCGTGTGGGACGAGCACACCGCCGACTTCGCGGGCTTCCACATCGGCTTCGACCACTACTACTCGACGCACTCGGAAGAAAACCGCCAACTCGCATCGAAGATCTACCTCGCGCTGAAAGACGCCGGGCTGATCGAGGTGAAGACCATCGCCCAGATGTTCGACCCGGTGAAAAATCTTTTCCTGCCCGACCGCTTCATCAAGGGCGAGTGCCCCAAGTGCGGCGCGGCCGATCAGTACGGCGACAACTGCGAAGTCTGCGGCGCAACCTACAGCCCCACCGAACTGAAAAATCCCGTGTCGGCGGTGTCGGGCGCGACGCCGGTGCACAAGGATTCCGAGCATTACTTCTTCAAGCTCGGCGAGGCCGAGGCCTTTTTGCGCGAGTGGACGACCTCGGGCACGCTGCAAAGCGAAGCCGCCAACAAGATGCAGGAATGGTTTGCCTCGGGGCTATCCAACTGGGACATCAGCCGCGACGCGCCCTACTTCGGTTTCGAGATTCCCGGCGCGCCCGGCAAGTATTTCTACGTCTGGCTCGACGCGCCAGTGGGCTACATGGCGAGCTTCGCCAAATACGCGAAAGATACGGGCCTCGACTTCGACGCCTGGTGGGGCAAGGACGCCAAGACCGAACTGGTGCATTTCATCGGTAAGGACATCCTCTATTTCCACGCGCTTTTCTGGCCGGCGATGCTGAAGTATTCCGGCCACCGCCTACCCACCGCCGTCTACGCGCACGGCTTCCTCACGGTCAACGGCCAGAAGATGTCGAAATCGCGCGGCACCTTCATCACCGCGCGCAGCTACCTCGACGCCGGGCTCAACCCCGAGTGGCTGCGCTACTACTTCGCCGCCAAGCTCAACGGCAGCATGGAAGACATCGATCTGAGCCTCGACGACTTCGTCGCGCGGGTGAATTCCGATCTGGTCGGCAAGTTCATCAACATCGCCAGCCGCACCGCCGGGTTCATCCACAAGAATTTCGACGGCAAGCTCGCCGAAGGCGTGGCCAACCTCGAACTCATCGGCGAGTTTCAGGCCGCCGCCGAAGCCATCGCCTGCCACTACGAAGCACGCGACTACGGCCGCGCGCTGCGCGAGATCATGGCGCTCGCCGACCGCGCCAACCAGTACGTCGCCGACGAAAAGCCCTGGGAACTGGCGAAGAAACCCAAGGCCGTGTACCGGCTGCACGAGGTCTGCACCGTCGCTTTGAATTGCTTCCGCCTGCTGACGCTGTACCTGAAGCCGGTGCTGCCCAAGCTCGCGGCCGAGGTCGAAGCCTTTTTGGCCATCGACCCGCTGAGCTGGGCCGACGCGCAGACCCTGTTCATCCGCCAGCGCATCAACGCCTACAGCCACCTCATGACCCGCATCGACCCGAAAGCCATCGACACCATGATCGACGCCAACAAGCAGAACCTCGAACCCGCGCCGGCTCCGGCGCCTACGCGCCACGCCGAGGCGCAGGCGCATGCAGCGCAGCCGGTTGTGGCTGCTGCCCCAGTGGGTGAAACCATCAGCATCGACGACTTCGCCAAGATCGACCTGCGCATCGCGCGCATCGCCAACGCGGAACACGTCGAAGGCGCCGACAAGCTCTTGCGGCTCACGCTCGACCTCGGCGAACTCGGCACCCGCCAGGTGTTTGCCGGGATCAAATCCGCCTACGCGCCGGAAGCGCTGGTCGGGCGGCTCACCGTGATGGTCGCCAACCTCGCCCCGCGCAAGATGAAGTTCGGCATGAGCGAAGGCATGGTGCTGGCCGCTTCCGGTGACGCGCCCGGCCTTTTCATCCTGTCGCCCGATGCCGGTGCGCAGCCCGGCATGAAGGTGAAGTAAGCCGTGGACACCCGCCGCCTGCGCATCCACGGCCGCGTGCAGGGCGTGTGGTTCCGCGAATCGATGCGACGCGAGGCGGAACGCCTGGAAATCACGGGCTGGGTGCGCAATCTGCCCGACGGCAGTGTGGAGGCGGTAGTCCAGGGCGAAACCGGTGCAGTCGAGACGCTGATCGCCTGGTCGCACCACGGCCCGCCGCTGGCGCGCGTCGAGCGGGTCGAAGTCGGGCCGGCCGACGGCCATTTCGACCGCTTCGAGAAGCGCGCCCACCCCGAATCCTGAACGGCGGGCAAAAAAATGCCCGGCTCGAGAGCCGGGCTTAGGATCCACCAAAGGAGGAGGATTGGAGGAGACAACACTGATCGCCATTGCGACGCCTCAGTGTTATTAGAATTTTCTAATATTAGAAAAGCATTGTCAATAAATATGTCGGCATAAATGCGGATCTAGTAGGTTTGTGCCCCAACGCTGCGGTTCTGACGCAACAAACGGCCGTTGCGGCCCGCGGCCACATCAATAAATGACGCTGACCGCCTCGGGTTTGAGCCAGCCGCCCAGGGATTCCAGCAGCCGGTCGTCCAGCCTCACCCGCCAGCCCTCGCCCAGCCGCACCCGGCATTGCGCCTGCGGATTGCGGTATTCGACCCAGACCGGGCAGCCGCCCTCCTGCTGGGTGTAGGGCGAGAGCAGTTCGGCCAGCTTGCGTCCGCTGCCGGTCTGGCCGTGACACGCGCCGTTGCACGTGAGCCGCAAGCCCTGGGCGAAACGCGTACGGGCACCGGCGAGATCGTAGATGCGCTCGGCCGTGACGCGCAGACCGCCGGAATAGTCGTCGCGGCTGACCTTGCCCTCGATCACCAGGAGCGCATCCTCCCTCAGCAGCGGGCGGTGCTGTTCGTACAGTTCGTTGAAGATCGTCACTTCGACCTGGCCGCTGGCGTCGTCGAGCAGCAGGATGAGCATCTTGCCGCGCCGCGTCATCTGGGTGCGCAGCGAAACCGCCACGCCGGCGAGGATGACCGGCTCGCGCGCGGGCTCCAGGTTGGCCAGCCGCCGCTTGGCGAACGACGCGACTTCGGCCTCGTAGGCGGTGAAGGGATGACCGGAGAAATAAAACCCCATCGCCGTTTTTTCCTGCAGGAGCTTCTCGGGCTCCGGCCAGGGGGGCGTGTCCACCAGCGCTTCCTCGCTTTCGACCACTTCGCCGAAAAGACCAACCTGCCCACCGTTGCGCGCCGCCTGGTCGGCCGCGTCGAGCGCGCGCCCAACCGAGGCGAAGAGGCTGGCGCGATGCGCGTTGAGCGTGTCGAACGCGCCGGCTTTCACCAGCGCTTCGAGCACGCGCCGGTTGAGGTAGCGCTTGTCGACCCGGCGCACCAGATCGAACAGGCCCTGAAACGGGCCGTTCGCGCGGCGCTCCTCGACGATGGCGTTGATCGCCGCCTCACCCGTTCCCTTGATCGCGCCCAGCCCATAGCGGATTTCGGTTCTGGAAACCGGCTCGAAGCGATGCAGCGACTGGTTGATGTCCGGCGGCAGAATGGTCAGGCCATTGGCGACGCAGTCCTCGATGAAAACGCGCAGCTTGTCGGTGTCGGACAATTCCGACGACATCGTCGCCGCCATGAATTCCGCCGGGTAGTAGGCCTTGAGCCAGGCGGTGTGGTAGGCAACGAGCGCGTACGCGGCCGAGTGCGACTTGTTGAAACCGTATTCGGCAAATTTCTCCATCAGGTCGAACAGGCGTTCGGCCAGTTTTGCGTCCACGCCCCGCTTCGACGCGCCTTCGAGAAAAATCTGCCGCTGCTTGGCCATTTCCTCGGGTTTCTTCTTGCCCATCGCGCGCCGCAGCATGTCGGCGCCGCCGAGCGTGTAGCCGGCAAGTATCTGCGCGACGAGCATCACCTGTTCCTGGTAGACGATGATGCCGTAGGTCGATTTCAACACGTCGGCGAGATCGGGGTGGAAGTACCACTCGGGCTTGCCGACGCCGGTCTTGCGCTGTTCGTTCTTGCGAACGATGAAGTCGTCGACCATGCCCGACCCCAGCGGGCCGGGACGGTTCAACGCCATAAGCGCGATGATGTCCTCGAAGCAGTCGCCCTTGAGTTTCTTTTCCAGATCTTTCGCCGAGCGCGATTCGGACTGGAACACCGCGGTGGTGTTACCGTCGGCAAAGAGCCGGTACACCGCCGGGTCGTCGAGACGCAGGTCTTCGAGCCGGAAGTTTTCCATGCCCGGATTGCGGCGCACGAAGTGCACGGCCTCATTCAGGATGGTGAGCGTGCGTAGCCCCAGGAAGTCGAACTTGACCAGGCCGATGGCCTCGACGTCGTCCTTGTCGTACTGCGAGACAACCGAATCCGAGCCTTCGGCACGATACAGCGGGCAGAAATCCGTGAGCTTGCCCGGCGCGATCAGCACGCCGCCGGCGTGCATGCCGACGTTGCGCGTGAGTTCCTCGAGCTTTTCCGCGAGGCCAAAGAGTTCGCGCACCTCTTCTTCCTCGTCGTAGCGCTCCTTCAGCTGCGGCTCCATTTCCAGCGCCTTTTTCAGTGACACCGGCTTCACGCCTTCGATCGGCACCAGCTTGGAGAGCTTGTCGCAGTAGGTGTAGGGCATGTCGAGCACGCGCCCGACGTCGCGGATCACCGACTTGGAGCCGAGCGTGCCGAAGGTGGCGATCTGCGACACCGCGCCGTGGCCGTATTTGTCCTTGACGTACTGGATGACCTTTTCGCGCTTGTCCTGGCAGAAATCGATGTCGAAGTCGGGCATCGACACCCGCTCGGGATTCAGGAAGCGTTCGAACAGCAGGTCGTATTCCAGCGGGTCGAGGTCGGTGATGAGGAGCGCATAGGCGACCAGCGAGCCCGCGCCCGAACCGCGTCCCGGCCCCACCGGCACGTCGTTGGCCTTGGCCCAGGAAATGAAGTCAGAAACGATGAGGAAGTAGCCCGGAAAGCCCATCTGGATGATGGTCGCAAGCTCGAATTCGAGACGTTCGACATAGCGGGCGCGTTGGGTCGCGCGCTCGGTGGCGTCGGGGTAGAGCGCCTTGAGTCGATCTTCGAGGCCGTCGTAGGCGCGCTGACGGATGTAGTCGTCGAGGCTCATCCCGTCCGGCGTCGGAAAATCCGGCAGGCGGCTCTTGCCGAGCGTGAGCTCTAGGTTGCAGCGCTTGGCGATCTCGACGCTGTTCTCAAGCGCCTCGGGCAGGTCGGCAAACAGCTCCGCCATTTCCTCGGGCGTCTTCAGATACTGCTCTCCGGTGAAGACGCGCGGCCGGCGCGGATCGCCGAGCATCATGCCTTCGGCGATGCACACCCGTGCCTCGTGCGCCTGGAAGTCGTCTGCCGACAGGAACTGCACCGGATGCGTCGCCACGCTGGGCAGATTAAGCTCGTGGCCGAGCTCGAGCAGGCCATCGATCAGGCGTTCGGCGTGCGGCTGGCCGTAACGTTGCAGTTCAAGATAGAAACGGCCGGGAAAGCAGGCCGCCCAGTGCTCGGCTTCGCGCCGGGCGGCGTCGACCTTGTCGTCGAGGAGGGCTTGCGCGATGCTGCCCTGACTGCCGCCCGACAGCGCAATGAGGCCGTCGCTGCCCTCGGCGAACCAGGCCGGATCGATCTCCGCGTGGCCGCGATGCAGGTTCTCCAGGAAAGCGCGCGACAGCAGCTCGCACAGCCGTCGGTAGCCGGCCGCGTGCTGAACCAGCAGCAGCAGGCGCGACGGGCGCGCGCGGTCGGCGTGATTCGTCACCCAGACGTCGCAGCCGAAGACCGGTTTCACGCCCTTGCCGCGCGCCGCGCGGTAGAACTTCACCCAGCCGAAGGTATTCGACAGGTCGGTGAGCGCGAGCGCCGGCATGCCGGCGTCTTTCGCCTTCGCAACCGCGTCGTCGAGCCGCACCAGGCCGTCGGTCACCGAGAATTCGGAGTGCAGGCGAAGGTGGACGAAACGCGGATCGGACATGGGGTGGACCATGGAAATTCAGACCGGCATTTTAACGCTGCCAGGCAGGCCGCCAAAAAACAAAAAGCAGCCGAAGCTGCTTTCTGATTCGATTCGGAGCGGGCCGGAATCCACCCGCAAGGGGCAGGCCGCGGTTGATATGCCGATAAATCGGCAACAACCGCGCTCAGTTGGCGCGGCGCTTGAATTCGTTGGTGCGGGTGTCGATCTCGATCATGTCGCCGATTTCGACGAAGGCCGCGACCGGCAGTTCGAAACCGGTGGGCTTGATGCGCGCAGGCTTCATCACCTTGCCCGAGGTATCGCCGCGCACGGCGGGCTCGGTGTATTCGACTTCGCGGATGACCGTGGTCGGCATTTCGACCGAGATCGCCTTGCCGTCGTAGAACACCACTTCGACCTGCATGCCGTCGTCGAGGTAGTTGAGCGCGTCGCCAAGGTTGTCGCCTTCGACTTCGTACTGGTTGTATTCGGAATCCATGAACACGTAGAGCGGATCGGCGAAGTAGGAATACGTGCATTCCTTGCGGTCCAGCGTCACGGTGTCGAACTTCTCGTCGGCACGGTAGACCGTTTCGGTCCCGGCGCCGGTGAGGAGGTTCTTCAGTTTCATCTTGACGACGGAGGCGTTGCGGCCGGATTTCGAGAATTCGGCTTTCTGCACCACCATCGGGTCTTTGCCGATCATCACGACGTTGCCGGCGCGGAGTTCCATTGCGGTTTTCATGGGCGGGTTCCTGCTGCTAAGGGTTTGAGAAAACTCGTCATTTTAACTTGTTTTCGGCAAAATCCGCCAGCTTTCGGGCAAGACGCCCGGCCCGGGCCAGCGTTTCCGGCCAGGCCCGGGCGTGGGAATCGTTGGCGCCCCGGACAGCCCGCCAGTCCGCCCAGGCGGTTGCCGCCGGTGCAGCGCCCGGCACGCCGTTCCAGAACCGCCACAGGCCGGCCACCGCAGCCGCCACGTCGTTCGGCGCATCACGCAGGTAGAGCGCCAGCAGCGCCTCCAGCTTGTCCCGATGCGCGCCTTCGGACTGCGGATAGGCCTGCCACACCAGCGGATGCGCCGCCCACTGCGCGCGCACGCAGGAATCCTCGCCGCGCACGAAGTTGAGGTCGCACGCCCACAGCAGGTGGTCGTAGGCATCCTGGTCGGTGAACGGCCGCACCACGAGCCGCAGCGCGCCGCGCACGTGGCAGTCGCCCGCGCGCAGCGCCGGCAC
>JAIWOS010000193.1 GCA_020217265.1 Thiobacillus sp.
AGGCCGAGCGCATCGCCGCACGCATCGCGGCGGGCCTGCCGGCGGGCAAGGCGCTGCCGGCGTTGCCGAAGCCCGCGGCAACGCCGGCCAGCACGGTGCGGATCGACCATCCGTCCGCGCAAAGCCACGTGCTGGTCGGCAGCGTCGGCATGGCGCGCGACGACCCCGATTTCTTTCCGCTCTTCGTCGGCAACTATGTGCTGGGCGGCGGCGGCTTCGATTCGCGCCTGATGAAGGAAGTGCGCGACAAGCGCGGCTACGCCTACAGCGCCTACAGCTATTTCGTGCCGCTGGGCGAGCCGGGGCCGTTCCAGCTGGGCCTGCAGACCAAGGCCGCGCAGACCAACGATGCGCTCCAGGTGGCGACCGACACGCTGCGCGGCTTCCTCGCCGACGGCCCCAGCGAAGCCGAGCTGAAGCAGGCAAAGGACAATCTCACCGGCGGTTTTCCGCTGCGCATCGACAGCAACAGGAAGATACTCGACTACCTGTCGCTGATCGGCTTCTACCGGTTGCCGCTGGATTACCTCGATACCTGGGTCGAACGTGTCAACGCGGTCGACGTGAACGCGGTCAAACAGGCCTTCGCCCGGCGTATCGATCCAGCCCGGCTGGTGACCGTGGTGGTGGGCGCCGGTGCCCGCTAAACAGGCGGCGCCGCGCCGCGCGCACGGCGTCGCCAACCGCGTGCGCATCATCGGCGGCCAGTACCGGCGACGTTTGCTGGAGTTTCCCGACCGCGAAGGCTTGCGGCCGACGCCGGACCGGGTGCGCGAGACGCTGTTCAACTGGCTGGGACAGGATCTGCCGGGCTGGGCCTGCCTCGATCTCTTCGCCGGCAGCGGCGCGCTCGGTTTCGAAGCCGCATCGCGCGGCGCGGCGAGCGTGCTGATGGTCGAACGCGACGCCGCGGCCGCGGCCGCGCTGGAAAAGAACCGCAGCGCGCTCGGCGTGGCCGCCGTCGAAGTGCTGCGCGTCGATGCGCTGGCCTGGCTCGCGAACGACCGCACGGCCTGGGACCTGATCTTTCTCGACCCGCCGTTCGACAGCGGGCTCGCCGAGCGCGTGCTGCCGACGCTGGCGGCGCATCTCGCGCCGGGCGGGCAGGTTTACGTCGAGCAGGGCGCGCCGGTGATTCCGCCCGCCGGGTTTATCATGGCAAGGAGCGGGCGCGCGGGGCGCTCGCATTTCGCCCTGTTGGCCAAGGAAGAGACGACATGCTGATCGCGGTTTATCCAGGCACCTTCGACCCGATCACGCGCGGCCACGAGGACCTGGTGCGCCGCGCGGCGCGGCTGTTCGACCGCGTGATCGTCGCGGTGGCCGAGTCGCGCAACAAGCGGCCCTATTTCAGCATCGACGAACGCGTGGCGATGGCGCGCGAGGTGCTGGCCGACGTGCCGAAAGCGCAGGTCGAGGGGTTTTCCGGCCTGCTCATCGATTTCGTCGCCGCGCAGGGCGCGATCGCGGTGCTGCGGGGCTTGCGCGCCGCGTCGGATTTCGAGTACGAGTTCCAGCTCGCCGGCATGAACCGCAACCTCAAGCCCGACATCGAAACCCTGTTCCTCACGCCGTCGGACCAGTACATGTTCATTTCCGCCAGCATGATCCGAGAGATCGCGCAGCTGGGCGGGGACGTGTCGCCCTTCGTCCACCCGTTGGTGGCCGCGCGATTAGGTGAGAAAATAAGCAAAAGCTGATATGAATCGGAGAAAACCATGTCCATGATGATCACGGACGAATGCATCAATTGCGACGTCTGCCTGCCCGAATGCCCCAACGACGCCATTTCCCAGGGCGACGAGATCTACATCATCGACCCCAACAAGTGCACCGAGTGCGTCGGCCATTTCGACACGCCGCAATGCGTCGAGGTGTGCCCGGTCGACTGCATCCCCCTGAATCCGGACTACCCGGAAACGAAGGAACAGCTGCAGGAAAAATTCCTGCGGCTCACCGCGGGCAAGTAAGACTCAGGCGGTCTTGGCCAGCCGCGCGCCGTCGAGCCTGTCGGCGAGCGCGTCGGCGATGCGCGCATTGATGCGCGCGAGCTGCTCGAGCTGGTCGCTCACCGTGCCCATGGCCGCATCGAGTTCGGCGATGCGGTCGTCCAGCGTCTCGGTGGCCGCGTGGATGCGGCTCACGCTGTCCAGGCGGCGCTTCAGCTGGGTCTTGTGCTCGCGCACCTGGGTTTCCATCGGCGCGATCAGCGCCTTCAGCCAGGATTCGGTTTCGCTGTTGGCGATCTCGAATACCTGCACCACCTTGCTCGCCAGCGTTTCGAAAAAGCGCTGGGTCAGCTGGTGCTGGCCGACGGTGAGCATGCTGAACAGCGTGTTGAATCGTTCGTCGAAAATCCGCTCCAGCCGCGCCATTTCCTTGCGGTATTTGACGAGGCTGTGATCCGGCGGGTTGACCATGGCGAGCCCGTGCTCGTCGCTGAATTTCTGGTACATCGCCGTCATCATGCTGCGGATTTCCTTGACGATGTCCGCCGAGGCGTCGAGATTGCCGTTCAGCTGCCGGAAAAAGTGCGCCATGGCTTCGCGCAGCCCGGCGCTGAAGCGGCTTTTTTCCATGGCCTGGCGGGTATGCTTCACTTCCTCGCGCAGCGCCTGCATGCCGAGACGCCGGCGCAGGACGTCGACCTGGCCGGCGAACACGTTGCGCAGCGCGTTGAACTGTTGCAGGCCGCGCTCGAACTGATCCTTGTCCGCGTTGGCCTGCACCATCATGTGCTGGATCACGTCGCGGTTCTTGCCGCGCAGGTTTTCCAGTTCCTCGGCCTGGTCCTGGATCGTGGCGAGCCGCGTTTCCAGCAGCTCGGTCGTCTTGACCACCACGTCTTCCACCGCGGCCTGCGTCGATTCGCCGACCAGCGCCTGCTTGCAGGGAATCAGCTCCTGGCTCAGCGCGGTTTCCAGTTCGGGCAGGCGGCTTTTGGCCAGCAGGGCCGCATCGTGGCGCACCTTGGCGACCAGCGCCTTCTGCGCGGAAACGGGGTAGATCTGGCCGGCGGGCAGCTCCAGCAGCCGGGCGCTGGCGGCGACCTGCTTGGCGATTTCGGCATCGACTTCGGCGTCGGATTTCAGCTCGTCCCAAAGGCCGTCGATCTTGTTCAGCACGGCAAGGCGCGCGCGGTTGGTGCCGTGCGTGGGGGCGATGTGCTGGCGCCAGATTTCAATGTCGGATTTGGTCACGCCGGTGTCGGCCGCAAGCAGGAACAGCACCGCGTGGGCGCTCGGCAGCATCGACAGGGTGAGTTCGGGTTCGGTGCCGATGGCGTTGAGGCCGGGCGTGTCGAGAATGACCAGCCCCTGTTTCAGGAGCGGGTGCGGGAAGTTGATGAGCGCATGCCGCCAGCGCGGGATCGCGATGCTGCCGTCGCGCGCGAGCGCACGCGCGGTTTCCTCGTCGTCGGGGTTGATGAGGCCGTAGGCCTCGGCGGTGGCGGCGTCTACCGGCATGGTGTCGGCCAGCCGCATCAGCGTCGCGCTCATTTCATCGGCCGAGTCGAGGTTGAGCGGAAATTCGCTCCATGCGTCGGGATCGCGCTTGAAGTCGGCGATGCTGCCCGCCTGCACCTTGGTCTCGATCGGCAACAGGCGCAGCGAAGGCCGGTGGCGTGGGTCGTAGTACAGCTCGGTCGGGCACATGGTGGTGCGGCCGGCCGACGACGGCAGCACGCGCTGGCGGTAGTCGGAAAAGAAAATCGCGTTGATGAGCTCGGACTTGCCACGCGAGAACTCGGCGACGAAGGCCACGTTGAGCGTGTCCTCCTGCAGACGTCCCAACACCTGGCCGAGCCGCAGGTCGGACTCGCCGTCGTCGATCTCCTGGGCGGCGAGCCAGGCGCGCAAGGCCTCCACGCGCACGTGGAGCGCGTCGCGCCAGGCGCTGTAATGCTCGAACTCGTCGACCAGGGTAGGGGAGATCATGGGCCGTTTCGCGGATAAGGCACAGATATTTAACGACATATTAATGACAAACCTGAGTGTAGGCGAACCTAGCCCGGGCTGAGAGGCTCAGCGCTGGCAGGCCGGGCAATAGTACGTGGCCCGCTGCCCTTGCACGATGCGCCGGATCGGCGTGCCGCAGATCTTGCACGGTAGCCCTGCGCGGTCGTATACCCGCGTCTGGAGCTGGAAATAGCCGAGCTCGCCGTCGGTCGCGACATAGTCGCGCAGGGAACTGCCGCCGGCGGCGATGGCGGCCGCCAGCACCCGCCTGATTGCGGCGACCAGGCGTTCGCAGGCCGGACGCGTCAGGCGCCGCGCCGCGGTGCCCGGGCGGATGCCGGCGTGGAACAGCGACTCCGAGGCGTAGATGTTGCCGACGCCGACCACCACGCCGGCGTCCATGACGACTTGCTTGATGGCGGCGCTGCGATACCGGCACTGCGCATGGAGATAGGCGGCGTCGAAGGCGTCGCTCAGCGGCTCCGGGCCCAGGTGCGCCAGCAGCGGGTGGTGCGCCGGGTCGTCGGTCCACAGCACGGCGCCGAAGCGGCGCGGATCGCGCAGGCGCAGCACGCTGCCGTCGTCGAAGCTCCAGTCCACGTGATCGTGCGCGCCGGGCGGCTCGGCGGCGGTGGTGAGCCGCAGGCTGCCGGACATGCCGAGGTGAACGACCTGCGTGATGCCGCCGAAATCGAACAGCAGATACTTGCCGCGCCGGGCAATGCCGCGAAGCGCGCGGCCCGCCAGCCGTTGTTCAAGGTCGTCGGGCACCGGCCAGCGCAGGCGCGGATTGCGCACATGCACGCTGGCGAGCGTGCGGCCCGTCAGAACGGGCGCGAGTCCGCGGCAGGTGGTTTCGACTTCGGGCAGTTCGGGCATGCGCGGATTCTAGCTTGGCTGAACCTTGCTTGCAGGGCGCCCTCGAAAGCATAGAATCGAGTCAGCATCCCCCTCGGACCCTCCATGAACGCGTTCAAACTACTCCCTCTTTGCGCCGCATCGCTGTTGGCGGTTGCTTGCAGCCAGACCAGCGTTCGCACCACGCAGCCGGCACCGGTGGAAACGCCGCCAACGGCCGTGGGCACGGTGGCCGCACCCGCGACGGCCGACGCCGCCGAAACGGAAGCGGACAAGGCCAAAGCCAAGGCGGTGGCCGCGTTGCCCAAGCAGGCGTTGACGCCCGACATCCTCTTCAAGTTTCTGGTGGCAGAAATCGCCGGGCAGCGCGGCGAGATCGGACTTGCCCAGTCTGCCTACCTCGATCTTGCCCGGCAGACGCGCGACCCCCGCATCGCACGGCGAGCGGCGGAAGTCTCCCTGTTCGCCCGCAACCCGGCCGGAGCGCTGGAGGCCACGCGCCTGTGGGCCGGCGCCGAGCCGGATTCGGACCGCGCGCAGCAGACGCTCGCCACCTTGCTGCTGAACGAAGGCCGGCTCGACGAAGCCGAGCCGATCCTGCGTGAACTGTTGAAGCAGGACAGCGGCAGCGCCTTCATGCAGCTCTCCGCGCTGATGGGCAAAGTGCGCGACACCCGTGCGGTGCTGGCCCTGGTTGAGCGATTGGCGAAGAATTACCCGACGCTGCCCGAAGCGTATTTCGCGGTGGCCCAGGCTGCCGCCAATGCCGGCCGCGCCGACCGCGCGATCGACGCCCTGAAGCAGGCGGATGCGCTGCGACCGGGCTGGGAACCCGGCGCCCTGCTGCAGGCGCAGATTCTGGCGAAAGGCTCGCGTGCCGACGCGCTCGCCTTCATGCGCGACTTTCTCGCCCGCCACGCCGACGCGCGCGAAGTGCGTCTCGCCTATGCGCGCACGCTGGTCAACGCCAACCAGTTTCCCGAAGCGCAGGTCGAATTCACGCGGCTGACGCGCGACTTCCCGCGCAACGCCGAGGTCAGCCTGGCGGCCGGCCTGCTGTCGCTGCAAATGGGCGACGTCGCCGCCGCGCGCGACCTGCTGACGCAAACCCTGGACTACAACCCGCGCGACCCCGACACCATCTACTACTACCTCGGCCAGGCTGCCGAGCAGATGAAACAGCCCGACGAGGCCGCGGCGTACTACGCCAGGGTCCGCAACGGCAACACCCTGGTGTCGGCACGCGCGCGTCAGGCGGCGCTGCTGGCGCGCGCCGGCAAGCTGGACGAAGCGCGCGCGCTGCTTGCGGCAACGCAGGGCGAGAACGACGCGCAAAACATCCGGCTCGTCCAGGCGCAGGCCGAACTGTTGCGCAACGAGCGGCAGCACGCCGCGGAATTCGACACTCTCAGCGAAGGGCTCAAGCGCTTCCCGGACGCCCCCGATTTGCTCTACGACCGGGCCATGGCCGCGGAAAAACTCGGCAAGCTCGACGTGGTGGAAACCGACCTGCGCCGGGTGATCGCGCTCCGCCCGGACGACGCGCAGGCCTACAATGCGCTGGGATACACGCTCGCCGACCGCACCGACCGCCTGGCCGAAGCCATCACGCTGCTCGACCGCGCGCTCGCCCTCGCGCCCGACGATGCCTACATTCTGGACAGCGTGGGCTGGGCGCAATTCCGCGCCGGCAATCTGGCGCGCGCGCAGGAATTCCTTGAGCGTGCCTACAAGATGCGGCCCGACCCCGAAATTGCCGCCCACCTGGGCGAGGTTCTGTGGGCGCGCGGGCAGCGCGACGAAGCCGGCCGGCTCTGGCAGTCCAGCCTGCAAACGCATCCGCAGAACGAAGTGCTGCTGGAAACCCTGCGCCGGCTGAAACCCTGATGCGGCGGTCGTTCGTCGCCTGGCTGCCGGCCGTCCTGCTGGCCGCGTGCGCTGCCGTGCCAGCGCCGTCGGTCGAGCCCGCGGCAGCGCTGGCGACCCACTGGACCTTCGCCGGACGGATCGGCATCCGGACAGATGCGGAAAACCTCGCGGGCAACCTGCGCTGGCAGCATCGCCCCGATTCCGATGTGCTGGTGCTCTCGGCGCCGCTCGGGCAGGGCGTGGCGCGCATCGAGCGCACCCCCGCCGGCGTGACGCTCGAGGCGCCCAATCAGCCCCTGCGCACCGCGCCCGACACCGAAACCCTGACGCGCGAAGCGCTCGGCTACGCTTTGCCGCTCGCCGGTCTGGCCTGGTGGGTGCAAGCTGCTCCCGACCCCGCGCGCCCGTCCGAAGCCACACGCAATGCGGCGGGGCAGATCGAGCGCCTGCAGCAGGACGGCTGGACGATCGACTATCGGCAATACGTGGAGAACCGTCCGCGCAAGCTCACGCTCAGCCGCGAAGGGCTGGAAATCCGCCTCGTTGCCGACGAGTGGCTGACCGAATGACGCACACGTTTTCCGCGCCCGCCAAGCTGAATCTGTTCCTGCACGTCGTGGGGCGGCGCGCCGACGGCTATCACCTGCTGCAAAGCGTGTTCCGCCTGATCGACTACGCTGACACGGTGCATCTGGAACTTCGTAGCGATGGCGTCGTGGCCCGCGTGGCGGATATCCCGGGTGTGCCGGAAGCCCACGATCTGACCGTGCGCGCGGCGCGGCTGCTGCAGTCGATTGCGCCGGCCGGCGCGGGGGTGAATATCCTGCTCGACAAGCGACTGCCGATGGGCGGCGGGCTCGGGGGCGGCAGCTCGGACGCCGCCACCGTGCTGCTGGCGCTCAACCGGCTGTGGAACGTGAACCTTGGTCGCGCCGAATTGCAGCAACTGGCCTTGCAACTGGGCGCCGACGTGCCGGTGTTCGTCTTCGGCCAGACCGCGTTTGCCGAAGGCGTGGGCGAAATCCTCCGTCCGGTGGAGGCGCCACCCGCCTGGTATGTGGTGTTGACGCCGCCGGTGCAGGTGCCGACCGCAGCAATTTTTGCCGCGCCGGAATTGACACGTGACACGCCGCCCATCAAAATAGCGCCCTTTTCCGCAGGCATGGGTCGAAACGACCTTGAGCCGGTGGTCGTGAAGCGCTACCCGGACGTTGCGCGCCATCTCGAATGGCTGGCGCGATTCGGCGAAGCCCGCATGACCGGTTCCGGCGCCTGCGTGTTCGCATCGTTCGAGACGGAAGGCGCGGCCCGCGAGGTGCTTCGCCGGTTGCCCGAAACGATGCAGGGTTTTGTGGCGCGGGGTCTGGACAGGCATCCCCTGTACGATTTCTGCGCCGGGTAGTGCCCGTTGGGGAGTCGCCAAGTGGTAAGGCATCGGATTTTGATTCCGACATTCGTAGGTTCGATCCCTACCTCCCCAGCCAAGATCGAGCGAACAGCCGCCGCGAAGGCGGCTGTTTTTGTTGTTGCGACCTGCCGCCGGAGACTCGCGTGTCCATAGACAACCTGATGGTGTTCACGGGGAATGCCAACCCCCGTCTGGCCAGCGATGTGGTGCGCCATCTCAATATCCACCTGGGGCGCGCGACCGTGTCGCGCTTCTCGGACGGCGAGGTGATGGTCGAAATCCTCGAAAACGTGCGCGGCAAGGACGTGTTCGTGCTGCAGTCGACCTGCCAGCCGACCAACGACACGCTGATGGAAGTGATGGTGATGGTCGATGCGCTGAAGCGCGCCTCGGCCGGTCGCATCACCGCCGCGATTCCCTACTACGGCTATGCGCGGCAGGATCGCCGCACCCGCTCGGCGCGGGTGGCGATCACCGCCAAGGTGGTGGCGAACATGCTCGCCGGCGCGGGCATCGACCGCCTGCTGACGATGGATCTGCACTCCGACCAGATCCAGGGCTTCTTCGACATCCCGGTCGACAACATCTATTCCAGCCCGATCCTCCTGGGCGACATCTGGAAGCGCAACCACCCGAATCTCATGGTGGTGTCGCCGGACGTGGGCGGCGTGGTGCGCGCGCGGGCGATCGCCAAGCGGCTCGAGTGCGATCTGGCGATCATCGACAAGCGCCGGCCCAAGCCCAACGTGGCGAAGGTGATGCACATCATCGGCGACGTGAAGGATCGCACCTGCATCATCATGGACGACATGGTCGATACCGCAAATACCCTGTGCGAAGCCGCGGCGGCGCTCAAGGAGCACGGCGCGAAGAAGGTCATGGCCTATTGCACGCACGGCGTGCTGTCGGGTGCGGCAGCCGAGCGGATCGCCAATTCGGCGATGGACGAACTGGTGGTGACCGATACCATTCCGCTGCGCGACGATGCGCGCGCGTGCAGCAAAATCCGGCAATTGTCGGTGGCTGAACTGCTGGCGGAAACGATCCGCCGCATCAGCAACGAAGATTCCGTCAGCTCGCTCTTCATCGAATAGCGGCCGATCGAATGCCCCTGGTCGCGGGGGCTTTTTATGTCATTTTTGGAGAAATTTCATGGAAATCGAAGTCATTGCTTTCAAGCGTGATGCGCAGGGATCGAGTGCGAGCCGCCGCCTGCGCCGCGCCGGCAAGGTCCCCGGCATCGTCTATGGCGGCACCGCCGCGCCGATGCAGATCGAGCTGGATCACAACGCGCTCTACCACGCCCTGCGCAAGGAGGCCTTCCATTCGTCCGTGCTGACGCTCACCGTCGACGGCAACAAGGAATCGGTCCTGCTGCGCGATACCCAGTGGCATCCCTACAAGCAGCAGGTGCTGCATGTCGATTTCCAGCGTGTCGACAAGGATCACAAGATCCACGTCAAGGTGCCGCTGCACTTCCTCAACGCCGACGTCGCGCCGGGCGTCAAGACCGGCGGCGGCAAGCCGCACCACATCGTCACCGAACTCGACGTGCAGTGCTTCCCCGGCAGCCTGCCCGAATTCATTGCGGTGGACATGGGCAAGCTGGAAGTGGGCCATTCCATCCACGCCAACGACCTCGTGCTGCCTGCCGGCGTCGAGCTGGTGGCGCACGTCAAGCAGGAAAACCCCGCGGTCGCGTCGATCAACGCGCCCAAGGGTGGTGCGGCAGAAGAAACGCCCGCCGCGCCGGCGGCCTAAGGTGGCTGCGCGCCGCCGGCCAGCGCGGCCGGCGC
>JAIWOS010000111.1 GCA_020217265.1 Thiobacillus sp.
CAGTTCGCGGTAGGCGTCGGCGGCGGCGCGCGCGATGTCGGCGGGTATCAGCCCGGCGTCGCCGGCGCGCAGCAGCAGCGCGATGTTGCCGACGTTGTCGGCCAGTTCGGGGTGGCGGCGGCAGTCGCGCAGGATCAGGTACTGCACGCAGAACTCGACGTCGACGATGCCGCCGGCGTCGTGCTTGAGATCGAACAGACCGCTGCCATTGGGATGGCCGTCGTGCATTTTCTGGCGCATGGCCAGCACGTCTTCGCGCAATTTGGCTGCATCGCGCGGCAGGCACAGGATGTCGCGGCGGATGGCCTCGAACGCCTGGCCGATGGCGGCGTCGCCGCAGACGAAGCGCGCGCGCGTGAGCGCCTGGTGTTCCCAGGTCCAGGCGTGCTGCGTCTGGTAGGCGCGGAAGGCGTCGGTCGAGCTCACCAGGAGGCCGGAGGCGCCATCGGGCCGCAAGCGCAGGTCGGTTTCGTACAGCACGCCGGTGGAGGTGGTGGTGCCGAGCCAGGTGTTGATGCGCTGCGCGAGCCGCGCGTAGATTTCCTGCGCGCGCTCGTCGTCGTCGTCGAACAGGAACACCAGATCGAGGTCGGAGGCGTAGCCCAGCTCCTTGCCACCGAGCTTGCCGTAGCCGATGACGGCGAAGCGCGGCGTGTCGCGGTGGCGGGTTTTGAGGTTGGCCCAGCAGCGCGCCAGCGTTTCGGCGAGCAGGGTGTCGGCCAGATACGAAAGATGGTCCGACAGCGCTTCGAGCGAGAGCCGGCCCGCCACGTCCTGCGCCAGCAGGCGCAGCGTCTGCACCTGCTTGAAGCGGCGCATCGCGTCCATCTGCGCTTCGGTGTCGCCGGGATGGGCGTCGAGCTCGGCTGTCAGCTGGGCGGCGAGCTGCGGCCAGTCGGGCGTTTGCATCAGGTGCTGCGGCGCGATCAGCTCGTCCAGCAGTTGGGGCTGGCGCGTGATCATCTGCGCCGCCCACGGGCTCGCCGCCAGCAGTTTCGCCAGCTGGCGCAGGGCGGCGGGATATTCGGCGAGCAGCGCCAGATAGGTGGCGCGGCGGGCGATGGCCTGGATCAGCGCGGCCAGGCGTTCGAGCGCGGTTTCGGGGTCGGCCAGGCTGCCGACGATTTCCAGCGCGGGCGGCATGAGCGCGTTCAGCCGCAGTTGCGTCGATTCCGGCAGGCGCGTGGCGTACTGGCGCAGCGCGTCGAGCGTTGCCAGCACCCGGCCGGGGTCGCTGTAGCCGGCGTTTTCCAGCAACGCCCGCGCGGCCTCCGGGGTGGCCGCGCCGCAACACACTGCGGTGAGCGGGTGGCTGGTCTGGTCGGCCTGCGGCGCAGCGAACACCTGCTCGAAGTGGCGCGTGACCCGGGACCGGTGGCGATCCAGCACGGCCAGCAGCGCGTCGAAGTCGGCAAAATCCATCGCTTCGGCCAGCATGGCGCGCGACTCGGCATCGTCCGGCAGCAATTGCGTCTGCGCGTCGTCCAGATACTGGATGCGGTGTTCCAGCCGGCGCAGGAAATCGTAGGCCGCGGCGAGTTCCTGCTGCGCGTCGCGCGTGATGAGGCCGACTTGCGCCAGCTCGGCGAGCACCGCCAGCGTCGGCCGCTGGCGCAGCGCGGCGATCTGGCCGCCGCGGATCAGCTGGAACACTTGCGCGGTGAATTCGATTTCGCGGATGCCGCCGGGGCCGAGCTTGACGTTGTGCGCCATGTCGCGGCGCGCGACCTCGCGGCGGATCTGCACGTGCAGGTCGCGAATCGCGGCGAAGGCCTCGAAGTCGAGATACTTGCGGTAGACGAAGGGGCGCACGATTTCGGCGAGCGCGGCATCCTCGCCGCCGGTGAGCGGGCGCGCCTTGATCCAGGCGTAGCGCTCCCACGGCCGGCCGTGGGCGACGAGATAGTCTTCGAGCATGGCAAAACCCATCGCCAGCGGCCCCGAGTCGCCCCACGGCCGCAACCTGAGGTCGACGCGGAACACATAACCGTCGCCGGTATTTTCCGACAGCGCGCTGGCGAGCTTGCGTCCCAGCTTGATGAAGAATTCGTGGTTGGAAATCGGCCTGGCACCGTCGGTTTCGCCTTCCTCGGCGTAGAGGTAGATGAGGTCGATGTCCGACGACACGTTGAGCTCGCCGCCGCCGAGCTTGCCCATGCCGACGACGACCAGCTTTTGCAGTCGGCCGGTCGCATCGCGTGGTTCGCCGTGTCGAACCGCAAGCTGGGCGTGGTGAAAGTCGAGCGCGGCGGCGATGCAGGTTTCGGCGAGATCGGTGTAGGCCGTGGTCACTTCGGCCAGGTCGGCCAGTCCGGCGAGGTCGCGCGCCGTGACGACGAGCCAGACGCGCTGCCGCAGCTGGCGCAGACGGCGGTGCAGGGCGTCTTCGTCGGCGCAGGGGGGAGTGGCGAGAAACGCCTGCATCTCGGCGCGCGAACAAGGCGCATCCAGGCGTGCGGCGGCCGCCTCGGCCAGAGCCGGCTGCGCGTCGAGCAGGCGGCGGCCGAAGCGCGAACAGCGGGCAAGACGATAGAAAGCGGCAGGCAGCATGGTGAGGTAATCCGAACGGTACCCCGACAGTATGCCCCTGCCCGTTTCCGGGGCGCCAGCCCAGGTTGATTGCGCGATTTGTCGGGAATCTTTACAGCAGGGGCGCGTTCAGGGTCGCTACGCATGCATTTTTGGCATGCGGCTGGTTTGGCGCATGGCGCGTGCCCGGATCCCGGGGGTACGCACAGGTATATTTGTGCCATATGTCGGAATAATTTACGGCATGCGCGAAAACGCAGGCGTGAACGCATAGCCGGTGCACGCTCAATAGCCATGCTTATCATGGCCTTGCTGTTGGGCAAGACGATCCTCGGGCGCAGGGGCATGTTAATTGCGTGACACTATTCATGTGTCCGTGCATGTACGGACACATGGAAGCCTCTGTACCCCCATAACAAGCTGCATCAGGTTGTCTGTCCACAATATAAAGTGAGGAGAATCAACATGTTGCGTTCACGCTACCGGCGTGCAGTTGCTGCTGCATTGCCCACCTTGGGATTGGCTGCACTGGGACTCGCCGGGTCGAGCACCTCGGCGTTGGCCCTGAACATCGATCCCAGCTTCACCCCCCAGTTCCTGGTCAACACCAACCCCGCGCTCAACGCCGACGACGTCGAATCGCTCACCGGCTTTGCCGGCCAGCTTGCCCTGGTCTACAAGCAGGACGCGGGTGGCCCGGAATCCGGCAACGCCGCGGCCTACTATTCGACGAGTTTCAACGGCGACCTGTCGGGCGGGACGATTACCTGGAGCGGCAGCTCGTACATCGTGTGCCCGACCTGTTATCTGGTGGTGAAGGACGGCAACAACAATCCCAGCCAGTACATCTTCACCATCAACGGCTGGAACGGCCAGGACCCCATCAACCTCTCCGGCTTCTGGCCGGCCAACGGCTCCATCTCGCACGTGGCGATCTTCAATACCGCCGCAACCGGCGGAGGTGGCGGCACGGTGGCCGTGGTGCCGGAAGCCGACACCTACGCCATGCTGCTCGCGGGGCTGGGGCTGGTCGGATTCGCGGCGCGGCGCCGGCTCGGCTGATCCTCCCGCACCGAGAATCAAGCGCCGCGGGTCGGCGCTTTTTTCATGGCGGCGCTGCCGCGCGGCTGTCGGGCTTCGATTACTATTTACGGCCATTCCAACTTCAATTCGGAGACTGTCGCCATGGCCGCCATCGAGTCGATTCTGACCGAGACCCGTGTATTCCCGCCCAGCGAGGCTTTCGTCAAGCAGGCCAACGTCCCGGGCATGGCTGCCCGTATGGCGCTGTGCAAGGAGGCGGATAGCGATTACGAGGGCTTCTGGGCCCGGCTGGCGAAGGCGCACATCGACTGGCACACCCCGTTCACGAAAACCCTGAATGAAGCCAAGGCGCCGTTCTACCGTTGGTTCGAGGACGGTACGCTGAACGTGTCGTACAACTGCCTCGACCGCCATCTCGCCACGCGCGGCGACAAGACCGCGCTCATCTTCGAGGCCGACGACGGCCGCGTGACGAGCGTCACCTACCGGCAACTGCACGCGCGCGTCTGCCAGTTCGCCAACGGGCTGAAATCGCTGGGGGTGGCCGCCGGCGACCGCGTCATCGTCTACATGCCGATGAGTATCGAAGCGGTGGTGGCGATGCAGGCGTGCGCGCGCATCGGGGCGATCCACTCGGTCGTGTTCGGCGGCTTTTCGGCGAAAAGCCTCTACGAGCGCATCGAGGACGCGCAGGCCAAGCTCATCGTTACCGCCGACGAATCGCTGCGGGGCGGACGCGCCGTGCCGCTCAAGAACGCGGTGGACGAGGCGCTGGCGATGGGCGACACGTCCTCGGTCGAACGCGTGGTGGTGTACCGCCGCACCGGCGGCGCGGTGCACTGGTCGCCGCGCGACCTATGGTGGCACGAACTCACCCAGACCCAGGCCGACAGCTGCGAGCCGGTGTGGGTATCGGCCGAGCACCCGCTCTTCATCCTCTACACCTCCGGTTCCACCGGCAAGCCCAAGGGCGTGCAGCATTCCACCGGCGGCTACCTGCTCGGCGCCATCCTTTCGATGCAGTGGGTGTTCGACGCCAAGCCCGACACCGACGTCTACTGGTGTACCGCCGACGTGGGCTGGATCACCGGCCACACCTATGTGGCGTACGGCCCGCTCGCGCTGGGCATGACCGAAGTCATTTTCGAAGGCGTGCCGACCTACCCGCACGCCGGGCGCTTCTGGGAGATGATCGCGCGCCATCGCGTCACCACCTTCTACACCGCCCCCACCGCGATCAGGAGCCTCATCAAGCTGGGCGCCGACCTGCCGAAACAGCACGATCTATCCTCGCTGCGCCTCCTGGGTACCGTGGGCGAGCCGATCAACCCCGAAGCCTGGATGTGGTATCACGAAACGGTGGGCGGCGGCCGCTGCCCCATCGTCGACACCTGGTGGCAGACCGAAACCGGCTCCAACATGATTTCGCCGCTGCCCGGCGCGGTGCCGACCAAGCCCGGTTCGTGCACGCTCCCCTTGCCCGGCATCCAGGCCGGCATCGTCGACGAGGCGGGGCACGACGTGCCGCCGCAACAGGGCGGGCTGCTCGTCATCAAGCGCCCCTTCCCCAGCCAGCTGCGCACCCTGTGGGGCGACCCCGACCGATTCCTGAAGACCTATTTCCCGGCCGAACTTGGTGGCAAGACCTACCTCGCGGGCGACTCCGCGCGCCAGGACGCCGACGGCTACTACTGGATCATGGGCCGCATCGACGATGTGCTCAACGTGTCGGGCCACAGATTGGGCACCATGGAAATCGAATCCGCGCTGGTCGCCAACCCGCTCGTCGCCGAAGCCGCTGTGGTCGGCAAGCCGCACGAGATCAAGGGCGAAGCCGTGGTCGCCTTCGTGGTGCTGAAGGGCGCGCGCCCCAGCGGCGAGGCCGCGAAGAAGATCGTCGCCGAGCTGCGCGAGTGGGTCGGCAAGGATATCGGCCCGATTGCCAAGCCCGACGAAATCCGCTTCGGCGACAACCTGCCGAAGACACGCTCCGGCAAGATCATGCGGCGGCTGCTGCGCGCGCTGGCCCGGGGCGAGGCCATCACGCAGGACGTGTCCACGCTGGAAAACCCGGCGATTCTGGATCAACTGAAAGCGGCGGTCTGAGCGCGGCGGTCTTTTGCGTGCGGCGGCCTTGAAATATTCTTGTGCTGGACTTATCTTTCAATTAAGGATAATTTAATCCTAATTAAAGAAAGGGGATCCCATGTCGCACTATCACGCCGTCGTCTGGCTCGATCACAATGAAGCCCGTGTCATGCACATCAGCCCGGACGATGTCGAAAAGTCCGTGGTCCATCCGGCGCATCCGCATCGCCATCTGCAACGCAAGCGCGGCTCGGTGAGCGGCAGCCGCGTGCCCGAGGATCCGCACTACTACCACGACATCGTGGCGGCGCTGCAGGACGCCACCGAGATTCTCGTCGTGGGGCCGGGGCAGGCCAAGCTCGAGCTGATCAAGCATATCCATGCGCACGACCGGGCTTTCGCCGACAAGGTGATCGGGGTGGAAACCGTCGATCATCCGGGCGACGCCCAACTGGTGGCGTACGCGCGCAAGTATTTCGCGGCCAAGGACAGGATGTTGCCGCAGCAGTGAAGCGCTGCATGACGGGGCGCACAAGTCGTCCGGCGTGCGTGACGAAGCCCCCTGGCGGGGGCTTCGTGTTTTGGTGATTTGATAAGTCAATGAAATATAACAACTTGTTTTTGCGGCCTTTGCCTCAAGTCCGTCGAGAATTCGTCGTTACTGTTGATATCCTGTAAAGGGCAAACCCGCCGCGAGGCGGGGACGCAAAGCTTCCGGTCTTGGGACAAGACAGCGGGGCCGCCGGTGAAATCCGCGTTTCAACAGTGTGCGTGCGCCTGCTACGGGCCAACCGTGTAATCAAGGAGCCGCACATGCAGCATCACTGCCCGTTTCCCGTCCAGTTTTCCGATAACCGCCGCTGCTACCGTGCCGGCAGCGCGCCCGGCTTTTCCCTGAGTCTGCTGCTGGTGGCCGTGCTGTCCGGGTATGCCGGGTTTGGCGAAGCGGCGCCTGCCGCGCCCGCGCCGGCGGTGAAGCTCGCCCAGCCTTATGTGGGCTGGGCGCGCGGCCGGCTGCTGGTGGCGCCGCGTGCGGGTTTGCCGGCGGCCCAGTTCGAGGAGGCGATCCGGCCGGTCCGCGGGCGTTCGAAAGGCTATCTGCGCCCACTCAACATGCACGTGGTCGAACTGCCCGCCGGCGTGGACGAACAGACCGCAATGCGGGAACTGCGCAAGAACCGCCGCCTGAAATACGTCGAACTCGACATGGCAGTATCGCAGGCGATGGCGCTCAACGACCCCGCCTACGCCGGCAGCTGGGCCCTGCAGAAAATCCAGGCACCGGCCGCCTGGGACAAGGCGAACGGCAACGGCGTGACGATCGCCATCCTGGACACGGGCGTCAACGCGGCGCACCCGGACCTGGCAGCCAACATGGTGGCGGGCTGGAACGTCTACGACAACACCGCCGACACGAGCGACGTGCACGGGCACGGCACCATGGTCGCAGGCGCCGCGGCCGCGGCGGGCAACAACCTGCAGGGCGGGGCCGGGGTGGCCTGGGGCGCGAAGATCATGCCGGTGCGGATTTCCGCGCCGGATGGCTACGCCTACTGGAGTACCGTCGCGCAGGGCATCTACTGGGCGGCGGATCACGGCGCCAAGGTGGTGAACGTCAGCTTCAACGGGGTTTCGGGCAGTTCGACCGTCCAGTCGGCGGCGCAGTACCTGCGCAACAAGGGCGGCGTGCTGGTGGTGGCCGCCGGGAATAGCGGCGGCCTGGAGAGCATTGCCGCCAGCGATGCGATGCTGTCGGTCGCGGCTTCCGACCAGAACGACGCGCGCGCGAGCTTCTCCAGCTACGGGCCCTACGTCGACCTCGCCGCGCCGGGCGTGTCGGTCTACACCACGACTTCGAGCGGCGGCTACGGCAACGCGTCGGGCACCTCGTTCGCCAGCCCGGTCGTCGCCGCCACCGCCGCGCTGATGCTGTCGGCCAACACCCGGATCACGCCGGCCAACATCGATGCCATCCTGAAATCGACTGCGGTCGATCTGGGCACGCCGGGTGCCGACGAGTATTTCGGCAGCGGGCGGGTCGATGCGGCCCGCGCCGTGACGGCCGCCCGCGCCCTGGTTGCCACCGATACCGCGGCGCCCACGGTTGCCATCGTGTCGCCGACGGGCGGGCGCGTGGCCGGCGTGGTGGCGGTGGACGTGACCGCCGCCGACGATGTCGGCGTGACGCGCGCCGAACTCTACGTCAACGGCCAGCTGACCGCCACCGACGCGCTCGCGCCCTTCGCGTTTGCCTGGGATACCGCGGGCAAGCCGGATGGCGCGTACACGCTCACGGTGCAGGCCTACGACGCCGCCGGCAACCGCGGCACTTCGCCGGCGGTCGCGGTTACGCTCGGCAACGATGCCACGCCGCCGGTGATCGGCAGTTTCAACCTCACCGACGGCATGACCCTGTCGTCGCGATCGCAAACCATCTCGGTCAGCGCGAGCGACAACCAGGGCGTGGCGAAAATCACGCTCTCGGTCGACGGCAAGGAAGTCGCAGTCGCGTTCGGCGCCTCCCTGAGCTATAGCCTGAACACGTCGAAGCTCGCAGCCGGCGCGCATACGGTGACGGTGCGCGTGACCGACAAGGCGGGTAACGTGACGAGCCGGACCGTGACGGTGAACGTGTCGGCGACCTTGGTGCGCTCGAAGCGCTAGCTAGGCGGCTGTCGGCCGGGGCTGTTTCAAGGCCTCGGCGACGCGCACGAGCTCGGCCAGCAGTTCGTGCAGCCGCGCCGGCGCTTTCAGCATGCCGTTCTCGGGGTTGAAGCCCTGGGCCGCCAGCGGCAGCGAGAACTGCCCCGGCAACACCAGCACGCCGAGCGTGTTCAACACCTGCCGCAGGTGCGGCAGCATGCGCATGCCGCCGAACTGGCCGGGCGAAGCGCCCATGATCGCGGCGACCTTGCGCTGATAGGGCACGAGACCCGATTCGCCCTGCCATGCGCGCGACACCCAATCGAGCGTGTTCTTCAAGAGCGGCGGGATCGAGCTGTTGTATTCCGGGCTGGCGATGAGCAGCGCGTCGTGCGCCTTGAACAGCGCCTTCAGGCGCTGCGCGTTGGCGGGCAAGCCCTCGCGCGCTTCGAGATCTTCGTCCATCAGTGGCAGCGGGTAGTCGGCCAGTTCGATCAGCGTGACTTCAGCGCCCGCGGCGCGCGCGGCGTCGGCGGCAACCCCGATGAGCTTGCGGTTCCACGAATCGCGGCGAAGGCTTCCGGCGAAGGCAAGTATTCTGGGCATCAGGCACACTCCGTTTGAATGAATTCAGGCGAGGTCGAAGCTCACCAGCTCGCTGGGCTCGAGCGCCTCGATCTCGACCGCGGACTCGTGGGTGATGGCGACGGCGTCGCCGGCTTCGAGCGGATAGCCGCGCACTTTAACCCGGCCGGTGGCCACATGCAGCCAGGCGCGTCGTCCCGGCGCGAGCGTGAGCGTCACTGTTTCGCCCGGCGCGAGCCGCCCGGCGCGGATCGCGGCATCCTGGTGGATCGTCACCGAACCCTCGCGGCCGTCGTTCGAGGCAATCAGGCGCAGTTGTCCGGCAAGGCTTTCCGGCGCGAAGGCGACCTGCTCGTAACCCGGCTCCAGACCGTAGGCGTCGGGTTCGATCCAGATTTGCAGCAGGTGGACCGGCTCGGTCGCCGAAGCGTTGTATTCGCTGTGCGCGATGCCGTGGCCGGCGCGCATGCGCTGCGCTTCGCCGGGGCGGATGACGCCGCCGTTGCCGAGCGAATCCTTGTGCTCCAGCGCGCCTTCCAGCACCCAGGTGACGATTTCCATGTCGTTGTGGCTGTGGGTGGGGAAGCCGGCGCCGGGTGCGATGCGGTCGTCGTTGATCACGCGCAGGGGGCCGAAGCCCATCCACGCCGGATCGTGGTAGCCGGCGAAGGAAAAGGTGTGGTAGCTGTCCAGCCAGCCGTGGTTGGCGTGGCCGCGCTCATGCGATTTGCGGACCGTCAGCATGGTTTTCTCCTGGTTCGTTCATGGTGTGAATGCACTATAGGCGTGGCTTGTGGCGGGTAAAACCGGCACAATTCGATTGACTCGTTCGAAAATCATGAACATGCCGCTGAC
>JAIWOS010000194.1 GCA_020217265.1 Thiobacillus sp.
CGGCGCGCCTGCTCGACGCGCAGCCGGGCGAACGGGTGCTCGACGCCTGCGCCGCGCCCGGCGGCAAGACCGGCCATATCCTCGAACGCGCGGACGTCGATCTGGTCGCGCTCGATGCCGACGCGGCGCGGCTCGCCCGCGTGCGCGAAAACCTCGACCGGCTGCATCTCGCGGCCACCCTGATCGAAGACGACGCCGCCCGGCCCGACGCCTGGTGGGACGGCCGCCCGTTCGACCGCATCCTCGCCGACGTGCCGTGTTCGGCCTCGGGCGTGGTGCGCCGCAACCCCGACATCAAATGGCTGCGGCGGCCCGAGGACATCGCCGGCTTCGCCCGCCAGCAGGCGGCGATACTCGACGCGCTCTGGCCTCTGCTCGCCCCCGGTGGTACATTGCTCTACGCCACCTGCTCGATATTCCGGGAAGAAAACGACGATCAGGTTGCGGCGTTTCTCGCGCGTCATGCCGACGCCGAACGCCTGGCCTTGCCAGACCCCCTGACCGACGGATCGCTGCTGCCCGATGCCGAGCATGATGGTTTCTTCTACGCGCTGCTGGCCAAGCCCCGCTGAATTCCGGCGCTGGCTCGCGCTGTTGCTGCTGGCGCTGGGCCTCGCCTGCGCGGGCGCGGCACGCGCGGCCGACGCAAGCGCGGTGCGGCAGGCGACGATCGTCGCCACGCCGCAAGGCTACCTGCTCAAGGCGGACGTGGACGTGGCGCTCAACCGCACGCTGGCCGACGCGCTGGAGCGCGGCATCCACCTCTACTTCGTGCTGGAACTCGAAATCGACCGGCCGCGCGGCTGGTGGTGGTTCGACGAGAACATCGCCGAGCCGGTGCGGAAAATGCACCTCTACTACCATCTGCTGCTGCGCCGCTACGTGGTCGAAAACGGCTACACCACGCGCACCGTCAACACGCTGCCCGAAGCGCTCGCGCTTCTCGGCCGGGTCGAGGACTGGCAGGTGCTCGAACGCGGCGCGCTCAAGCCCGGCCAGCGCTACGACGCCCGCCTGCGGCTGCGGCTCGACACTTCACAGCTGCCCAAGCCGCTGTCGATCTCCGCCGTCAGCGGCGACAAATGGGAGCTCGCCACGCCCTGGTATGCCTGGACGTTCGACGCTCCCGCCCTGCCGCCCGCTCCCTGATGCGCAGTCTCATCGTCGCCGCTTTTGTCGTAGGCATCGTGCTGCTGGCGCTGCTGTTCCACGCCAGCGGCGAGGGCGCCGGCTTTTCCGACAGCCTGCCCATGCTCTTCGTGGGCGGCGGCGTGCTCGGCGGCGTGCTGCTCGGCCTGTTGGCCTGGCGCCTGTGGTGGCTGCAGAAACGCATCCGGCGCGGCGTGTTCGGCGCCAAGCTCACGCTCAAGCTGCTGCTGATGTTCGGCGTGGTTGCCATGCTGCCGGGGCTGATCGTCTACGGCGCCTCGGTGTTCTTTCTCAACCGGTCGATCGAAACCTGGTTCGACGTGCGGGTCGACAACGCGCTCGCCGCCGGCGTCAACCTTGGCCAGGCCGCGCTGGAAGATTTGCTGAAGGATCTCGACAAGAAGGCCCAGCGCATGGCGCTCACCCTGTCGGACGAAGGCATGGGCACCATCATCACCAGCCTGTCGACCCTGCGCGAACAGAGCGCGGTGCAGGAACTCACGCTGTTCGACGAGCGCGGCGGCGTCATCGCGCACGTCGGCAGCGAGCGTGGCGGCCTGTTGCCGGTGCTGCCCGACCGCAGCACCCTGTGGCAGGTGAAACAGCAGCAGCCCTATCGCAACGTCGAGGAGGCGGGCGAACGCGGCCTGGTCATGCGCGTGCTGGTGCCGGTCTACACCACCACGCTCGCCGGCGAGACGCGGGTGCTGCAACTGGTGCAGCCGGTGCCCGCCAGCCTCGCGCGCGACGCGCAGTCGGTGCAGCAGGCCTACCGCGAATACCAGCAGATCTCGCTGTCGCGGCTGGGCCTCAAACGCATCTACGGCGTGGCGCTCACCCTCACCCTGATGCTCGCGCTCCTGATGACCTTCGTCATCGCCTATCTCCTGTCCGAGCGGCTCGGGGCGCCGCTGCGCACGCTGGCGCGCGGCACCCGCGCGGTGGCCAAAGGCGACTTTTCGCAGATGCCGTCGGTGGCGAGCCGCGACGAGCTCGGCGTGCTGATCCAGTCGTTCAACCGCATGACGCGACAACTCTCGGACGCGCGTGAGCAGGTGGCGCAGAACCATCAGGAAACCGAGCAGGCAAAGGCCTTCCTCGAACGCGTGCTCGTCAATCTCTCGTCCGGCGTGGTGGTGCTCGACGAGAACCTGCGCGTGCGCACCGCCAACAGCGCGGCGGCGCAGATCCTCGGCGTGCCGGCGACGGAACTCGACGCGCGCCTGCTGACCGCGCTGGGCGAGCCGGACAGCGGTCTGCGCAATTTCGCCGAAACCGTCGCCGCGCGTTTCGCCGAGCACGCGGGCGAGTGGCGCGAGCAGATCGACTACACCGACCACGGCGGCAAGCAGTCGCTGCTGCTGCGCGGCACCCGCCTGCCGGCCGGCGTCGAGCGCGGCTACGTGCTGGTGTTCGACGACGTCACCAAGTTGATCGACGCCGAGCGCAACGCCGCCTGGAGCGAAGTCGCGCGCCGGCTGGCGCACGAGATCAAGAATCCGCTCACGCCGATCCAGCTCTCCGCCGAGCGCATCGCGCGCAAACTCGACGGCAAGCTGGAAGGCGCCGACGCCGAATTCCTTGCCCGGGCGACCCAGACCATCGTCAGCCAGGTCGCGGCAATGAAGGGCATGGTCGACGCCTTCGCCGGCTACGCGCGCATGCCGCGCGCCAAACTCGAAGCGCTCGACCTCAACGCGCTGGTGCGTGAAGTGCTCGCACTGTACGACGCCAGGGCGCTCGGCCTGGAACTGCACCTGGACGCCGATTTGCCGAAGGTCGCCGGCGATTCAACATTATTGCGCCAGGTGATACATAATCTGTTGCAAAATGCGCAGGATGCGCTGGCGGAACACGCTGCGCCGCATGTCGAGGTGTCCACGACCCTCGACCGCGACGCGGCCTGCCTCACCGTCACCGACAATGGCGCGGGATTTCCGGAACACCTGATGACGCGGCTGTTCGAGCCTTACGCGACGACCAAGGTCAAGGGCACGGGTCTGGGGCTCGCCATCGTCAAGAAAATCGTGGAAGAACATCAGGGCAGGATACAGATCGAGAACCTGAAGACCGGCGGTGCGGCAGTCCGCATTGCGCTGCCGGTGTATCAGGCGAGCGGGGGAAGCACGTGAGCGGGCATATTCTCGTCGTCGACGACGAAGTGGGCATTCGTGAGTTGCTGTCGGAGATTCTTACCGACGAGGGTTACGACGTCCACCTGGCGGAAAACGCCGAAGCGGCGCGCGCTTTCCGTGCGCAGCGTCGGCCCGACCTGGTGCTGCTCGATATCTGGATGCCCGACACCGACGGCGTGACGCTGCTCAAGGAATGGGCGGGCAGCGGCCAGCTCACCATGCCGGTCGTGATGATGTCCGGCCACGGCACCATCGATACCGCGGTCGAGGCCACCAAGCTCGGCGCCGCCGACTTTCTCGAAAAACCGGTCGCGCTCGCCAAGCTGATCGACACCGTCAGCAAGGTGATCAAGCGCGGCGTCGCCCTGCCCCGCCGCGCGCCCGGCATGGATCTCTCCGCGCTGGGCCGCAGCCCGCAGGTGCAGGAACTCAAGAAGCGGCTCACCCAGATCGCCGGCAACACCGCGCCGGTGCTGCTCTTGGGCGAAGCCGGCTGCGGCTTCGAGGTGTGCGCGCAGTTCCTGCACCAGCCCGCCAGCACCTGGGTGGAAATCAAGGACCGTGCGCGACTGGTGTCCGACCCGCTGAGTTTCGTCGAGGGGCTGGGCAACGGCACGCTCTATCTTCCCGAGGTGTGCGAGCTCGCGCGGCTGGAGCAGAAAGGGCTCGCGCTCCTGCTCGACCGCATCGAGGGCACCGGCGCGCGTCTGGTATGCGCCAGCAGCAGGAGCCTCGACGCCCTGGTGGCCGCGGGCGAGTTCGACAACCGCCTCTACTACCGGCTGTCCAGTCTCGCCATCCAGGTGCCCGCGCTGCGCGAGCATCGCGAGGACGTGCCCGACATCGCCAACCTCATGCTCACCCAGATGATCGAGGAAGGCGCATGCCCGGTGCGCCGCCTCACCACGCCGGCCTTGAACCAGCTGCGCAACTTCGACTGGCCGGGCAACCTGCCGCAGCTTGCCAACGTGGTGCGCACGCTCGCGGTGACCGCGCTGGCGAACGAAATCGACGCGGCCGACGTCAACCGCGTGCTGGCGCCGATGAAACAGACCGCGCCCGCCGTCGCGCACGGCATCCCGCTCGACATACCGCTGCGCGAGGCGCGCGACGCCTTCGAGCGCATGTATTTCGAGCACCTGATCCAGAAAGAGGGCGGCAGCATGACGCGGGTGGCCGACAAGTCCGGGCTCGAACGCACGCACCTCTACCGCAAGCTCAAGCAACTCAACATCCGCCACGGGCGCCGGCTCGACGAAGACCTGTAAACCGGCGGCCGGAAGGACATCGCGTGAAAATCATCATCCTCGGCGCCGGCCAGGTGGGCGGCAATCTTGCCGAAAGCCTGGTGGCGGAAAACAATGACATCACCGTCATCGATCTTGACGCGGCGAGGCTGGCCCTGCTGCAGGACCGCTTCGACCTGCGGACCGTGCGCGGCCACGCGGCGCATCCTTCGGTGTTGAAGCAGGCCGGCGCCGACGACGCCGACATGCTGGTGGCGGTAACGCAAAGCGACGAAACCAACCTCGTGGCGTGCCGCCTGGCCGCCACCCTGTTCAACGTGCCGACGCGCATCGCGCGAATCCGCTCCAACGACTTTCTCAAGCTGGATGCCGAATTCCTCGCCGAGCAGTTCGGCGTCGACGACGTCATCAGCCCCGAGCAGGAAGTCACCGACACCCTGCGGCGCCTGATCGAGCACCCCGAGGCGTTGCAGGTGCTCGATTTTGCCGACGGCCGGGTGCGCCTGGTGGCGGTGCGCGCCTACCACGGCGGCCCGCTGGTGGGCCACGAGCTGCAGGACATCAAGCGCCACATGCCCGACCTGGAATGCCGCATCCCGGCCATCTACCGGCGCGACCGCGGCATCGTGCCCAAGGGCATCACCGTCATCGAACCCAACGACGAAGTGTTCTTTCTCGCGCGCAAGCAGGACATTTCCAAGGTGATGCGCGAGCTGCGCCGCATGGAGCGGCCGGTCAGGAAGGTGATGATCGCCGGCGGCGGCAATATCGGCCGGCGGCTCGCGGCGCGCATCGAGCAAGACTACGACGTCAAGATCATCGACCACAACAAGAACGTCAGCAGCCTCCTGGCCGAGCAGCTGCACAAGACGCTGGTGCTGCAGGGCGACGCCACCGACGAGGATCTGCTGGAAGAGGAAAACATCGCCGCGATGGACGTGTTCTGCGCGCTCACCAACGACGACGAGGACAACATCATGTCCGCGCTCCTGGCCAAGCGCATGGGCGCGCACCGCGTGATCGCGCTGATCAACCGCTCGGCCTACGTCGACCTGGTGCAGGGCGGTGAAATCGACATCGCGATCTCGCCGGCGCAGGCCACGGTCGGGCCGCTCCTGTCCAAGATCCGCCGCGGCGACATGGTCGCCGTGCACAGCCTGCGGCGTGGCGCCGCGGAAGTGCTGGAGGCCGCGGTGCACGGCGACGCCAAGACCTCGCGCGTGGTCGGCCGGCGCATCGCCGAAATCGGCCTGCCCGACGGCGCGACCATCGCCGCGATCATCCGCGGCAACGACGTGATCATCGCCCACCACGACACGCTGATCGAGGCCGAAGACCATCTCATCCTGTTCGTGCTCAACAAGCGCATCATTCCCAAGGTGGAGAAACTCCTCCAGGTCGGCTTCGGTTTCTTCTGATGTCACGACTCGCGCCCGTTCTCAACGTGCTGGCCCGTGTGGTCATGCTGTTTTCGCTCACCATGCTGATCCCGCTCGCGCTGTCGTGGCTCGCCGACGACGGCGCGCAGCGGGCCTATGACGAGGCGATTCTCATCACCTTCGCGGCCGGCGCCGCGATCTGGGCCGTCACCCGCCGTGCGCGACGCGAACTGCAAACGCGCGATGGCTTCCTGCTGGTGTTTCTGGCGTGGACCGGGCTGCCGGCCTTCGCCACCCTGCCCTTGCTGATCTACCTGCCCGATCTCTCGTTCACCGACGCGTATTTCGAAACCGTGTCGGGCATCACCACCACCGGCGCCTCGGTGCTGTCGGGGCTCGACACGTTGCCCATGTCGATCAACCTGTGGCGCGGCCTCCTGGTGTGGTTCGGCGGCATGGGGCTGATCGTGCTGGCGGTCGCCATCCTGCCGCTGCTCGGCGTGGGCGGCATGCAGATGTACAAGGCCGAAACCCCGGGGCCGATGAAGGACACCAAGCTCACGCCCCGCATCACCGAAACCGCCAAGGGCCTGTACCTGATCTACGTCGGCATTTCGGTCGCCTGCGTCCTCACCTACTGGCTGGCGGGCATGACGCCCTTCGATGCCGTCATGCACACCTTCTCCACCATGGGGCTCGGCGGCTTTTCCTCGCACGACGCCAGCTACGGCTACTGGAATTCGCCCCTGATCGAGGGCGTCACGGTGCTGTTCATGCTGGTGGCGGGGATCAATTTTTCCACCCATTTCCTGGCCTGGCGGCAGCGTTCGATCGGCGCCTACCGGGTCGATCCGGAAGTCCGCTGGTTTCTGCTGCTGACCCTGGGCAGCGCAGTGCTGATCGCCGTCTATCTGCGCGTGGTCGGCACCTATCCCGACTTTCTCCAGTCGCTTCGCTACGCGTTGTTCAACACGGTTTCGATCGCCACCACCACCGGCTTCGCCAGCACCGACTTCAACCTGTGGCCGGTGTTCGCGCCGCTGTACATGCTGTTCCTTTCCAGCTTCGCGTCCTGCTCGGGCAGCACCGGCGGCGGCATGAAGATGGTGCGCGCGCAGCTGCTGTTCCGGCAGGGTCGGCGCGAGCTCGCCCGGCTGGTGCATCCGTCCGCGCGGCTGCCGGTCAAGCTCGCCGGCCAGGTCGTGCCCAACAACGTGATCTATGCCGTGCTTGCGTTCGCCTTTCTCTACGTGTCCCTCATCATCGTCATGACGCTGCTCATGACCGCGAGCGGCCTCGATTTCATCACCGCGTTCACGGCGGTCGTCGCCTCCATCAACAATACCGGCCCGGGCCTGAACCAGGTGGGCCCCGCAACCACCTTCGCCGTGCTGACCGATTTCCAGACCTGGATCTGCACCATCGCCATGCTGCTCGGCCGTCTGGAACTGCTCACCGTGCTGGTCGTGTTCACCCGCACCTTCTGGCGTGCCTGATCCGCTCGACAACTTCCTCGCCTTGCTGGCGGCCGGCCGCGACTGCGCCCTGCTGCGATTTTCGCTCGGCAACGAATACCTCAAGCGCGGCGACCCGGCCCAAGCCGCCGTGCATCTGCGGCACGCGGTCGAACACGATCCGAACTATTCCGCCGCCTGGAAGCTGCTGGGACGGGCGCTGACCGAGGCCGCAGACCCGGTGGCGGCGCTCGCCGCCTACCGGCAGGGCATCGCGGTGGCCCAGGCGCGGGGCGACGTGCAGGCCGCGAAGGAAATGGGCGTGTTCGCGAAACGAATCGAAAAGGCGCTTGGGTTAAAATCCGGCGACTGAATTTCTCAAGGAGAACACAATGACGCGGATGGTGAATTGCGTGAAGCTGGGCCGTGAGGCCGAAGGACTGGCTTTCCCCCCGGTGCCCGGCGAGCTTGGCAAGAAGATATTCGAGAACGTGTCGAAGGAAGCCTGGAACGGCTGGCAGCGCCAGCAGACCATGCTGATCAACGAAAACCGCCTGAACCTGGCCGACCCGCAGGCGCGCAGCTACCTCATGGAGCAGATGAACCGCTACTTCTTCGGCGGCGGCGAGGTCGACAAGGCGGCCGGCTACGTGCCGCCGGCGCGTTAAGCGGCGGGTTCGCCAAAACGGCACGGGCGCCCGCGGGCGCCCGTTTGCATGGCGGCCACCGGCGCGCCTACAGCACTTCCTTGGCGATCTCTTCCAGCGAGGTGTGGCGCACGTCCTTGCCCTTGACCATGTAGACCACGTACTCCGACATGTTCTTGGCATGGTCGCCCATGCGTTCGATCGCCTTGGCGACGAACAGGATGTCGATGAAGACCGAGATGGTGCGCGGGTCTTCCATCATGAAGGTGATGAGGTGGCGCAGGTTGAGGCGGAATTCCTCGTCCACCGCCTCGTCCTGGCGCACGATGTCCACCGCCTTGGTCGCGTCGAGGCGGGCGAAGCCGTCGAGCGCCTTCCTCAGCATGTCGAGCACCAGGTCGGACATGTACTTCACTTCGGAGAAGCGCGGCAGGCTGATGCGCTCGGCCTTGTGGATCAGCTTGGCCATGCGCGCGATCTTGGCCGCCTCGTCGCCGATGCGTTCGAGATCGGTGATGGTCTTCACCACCATCATCACCATGCGCAGGTCGGACGCGGTGGGCTGGCGGCGGGCGATGATGTTGATGCATTCCTCGTCGATGGCGACTTCCAGCGCATTCACGTTGTGGTCGCTGGCCTCCACGCGCTCGGCGAGTTCGAGGTCGCCCTTCACCAGCGCGTCGACCGCATTGGTGATCTGTTCCTCGACCAGACCGCCCATCTTCAGCACGTTGGCGCGCACCGATTCCAGCTCGGCGTCGAACTGCTTGTAGGTATGCTCAGAAAGCATCATGGTTTCTCTCCAATCTCTCCATCCGGATTATAGGTGTCTGGATATGACGTTTGCATGAACGGCCGGTTCAACGGGAACTGAAGGGAAGCGCGTAGCGCCGGTCGTCGAGCGTCAGGTAAAGCGTCCAGTCGTGCCGCCCGCTCACGCACACCGGCAGCGTGACGCGGGCGGAGTACGCGCCATCCCGCCCGTGCAGGTCGTAGCGGTTGAAGCCCATGTCCATGCCCACCATCTGGAATTCCGCGCTCACCCGGCGGACGTGCGCTGCCGTCACCTCGAGCGCGAAGGCTTCCAGCGGCACCGGCACCGCCGAGAAGCGCACGCGCACCGGCTGCCCGGCATGGCTGAACGTGCAGCCCGCCAGCGGGTCGGCACAGGCGACGGCGACCGCTTCGGCCGGTCGTTTCAGCCACCAGCCGGCAACGGCAATGGCGATCAGCGCCAGCGCCAGCAGGAGCGGCAGCAGCGTCCGCCTCATGTCCACGCCCCGCGCAGGAGCGCGACCCCGTGCGCGCCGTGCGACTGTGCCAGCGCGACGTCGTCGCGCTCCAGCCCGCCCAGGCCATAAACCGGAATCGGGCTCGTGGCGGCGAGCGCGGCGAAGGTTTCCCAGCCGAGCGTGGGCGCGCCAGGGTGGGTGAGCGTGGGCAGCACCGGCGACAGCAGCGCGTAATCGGCGTCGAGCGCGGCCGCGTGCGCCAGCTCGGCGGCGTCGTGACAGGACACGCCGACCCACGCCGCGTCCGGGCGCGCGGACAGTTTCGCCGCCGCGCCGGCGTCCAGG
>JAIWOS010000112.1 GCA_020217265.1 Thiobacillus sp.
CGGGCGTCGGCTTCCTCGCGGCGCGTGGCCGGCAGGCGCAGCACCGCGCCGACGACACCGCTTCGGGTGCGCGCGTGGCGGCCGACCAGCACGTTTTCGAGCGCGGTCATCTCGGCAAAGAGGCGGATGTTCTGGAAGGTGCGGGCGAGCCCCGCCTTCAGCACCTGATGCGGTTTGCGGCCGTCGAGCCGGACGCCGCCCAGCGCGATTTCTCCGCGATCGGTCGAATACAGGCCGGTGAGCGCGTTGAAAAGCGTGGTCTTGCCCGCGCCGTTGGGGCCGATGAGGCCGAAAATCTCGCCCGCATGCACCTGGAGCGAAATATCGGACAGCGCCTTGAGGCCGCCAAAAGCCTTGCTGACGCCGGAGACGGTCAGGAGCGTGCTCATTCCCGGGCGTCGGCGAATTCCTGGCGCCGGCGCGCGGAAGGAATCAGGCCGGCGGGGCGGTAGAGCATGACGGCGACCAGCGCCAGGCCGAACAGCAGCATGCGCAAATCCGCCGGATCGACATACACCTGGCCGAAGAGGTTGCGCTGCCAGTCGCCGGTGTAGCGCAGCGCCTCGGGCAGCAGCGTGAGCAGCACGGCGCCGAAGATCACGCCGGGAATGTGGCCCATGCCGCCCAGCACGATCATGCACAGGATCATGATCGATTCCATCAGATTGAATGATTCTGGGCTGATGAAGCCCTGGAAGCTGGCGAACAGGCCGCCGGCCAGACCGCCGAAGGTGGCGCCCATGGCGAACGCTAGCAGCTTGAGGTTGCGGGTGTTGATGCCGGTCGCGGCGGCGGCGATCTCGTCCTCGCGGATGGCGACCCAGGCGCGGCCGATGCGCGAATCCTCCAGCCGCATCGAAATGAACATCACCAGCAGCGTGAACAGCAGGAATAGATAGTAGGTGAGGTGTGCCCCGGTAAAGGTGTATCCCAGCAGCGTATGCGGCTGGCTGAGACTCATGCCGGCGAGGCGCACGGGGTCGATCAGGTTGATGCCCTGCGGGCCGTTGGTGATGTTGACCGGCGCATTCAGGTTGTTCATGAAGATGCGAATGATCTCGCCGAAGCCCAGGGTGACGATGGCAAGATAGTCGCCGCGCAGGCGCAGGGTCGGCGCCCCCAGCAGCACGCCGAACAGCGCGGCGAGCGCGGCGCCGAGAGGCAGAATCGCCCAGAACGGCAGGTGCAGGCCGAAGTGCGGGCTGGCGAGCCAGGCGTAGACGTAGGCGCCGAGCGCATAGAACGCGACATAGCCGAGATCGAGCAGACCGGCGTAGCCGACGACAATGTTGAGCCCCAGCGCCAGCATCACGTAGAGGAGCGCCAGATCGAGCAGCCGCACCCACGAGCGGCCGAGCCCCGCGTCGACCAGAAACGGCAGCAGCGCGAGCCCCAGCGCCAGCAGGCCGAAGACGAGCCAGCGCGGTCGCGTCGCTGCCTCAGGCACGCTCGACCCCGCGCGCGCCCAACAGGCCCTGCGGCCGGAACACCAGCACCGCGATCAGCACGAAGAACGCGAACACGTCCTGGTAGTGGCTGCCGAGAAAGCCGCCGGTCAGATCGCCGATGTAGCCGGCGCCGAAGGATTCGATCAGGCCCAGCAGCAGGCCGCCCAGCATGGCGCCGCCCAGATTGCCGATGCCGCCGAGCACGGCGGCGGAAAAAGCCTTGAGCCCCAGCAGGAAGCCCATGTAGTAATGCGCCAGGCCGTAGTAGGCGCTCACCATGATGCCCGCCACCGCAGCCAGGGCCGAACCGATCGCGAAGGTCGCGGCGATCACCCGGTTCACGTCCACCCCCATCAGGCTCGCCACCTGGCGCGACTGCGCGGTGGCGCGCATGGCGCGGCCGAGCCGGGTTTTCTGCACCACCAGAATCAGCGCCAGCATGATGGCGACGGTCAGCACCAGAATGGCGATCTGCACGTCGGTGATGCTCGCCCCGTAAAACGTGTGCCGGCCTTGCGGCAGGATGGCGGGGAAGGGAATGTACTGCTTGCCCCAGATCAGCATGGCGACGTTCTGCAGGATGATCGACACGCCGATCGCGGTGATCAGCGGCGCCAGCCGCGGCGCGTGACGCAGCGGCCGGTAGGCGACGCGCTCGATCAGCAAGCCCAGCGCGACGCACACCGGGATCGCCACCGCGAGCCCCGCCGCCAGCATCAGCACGCCGGGAACGCCGGGCGCCGCCAGCGCCAGCGCTCCGATGACCGCCAGCGCGACCATTGCCCCCATCATGGTGACTTCGCCATGGGCGAAATTGATGAGTTCGAGGATGCCGTACACCATGGTGTAGCCCAGCGCCACCAGGGCATAGACGCTGCCCAGCACCAGGCCGTTGACGAGTTGCTGCAGGAAAATATCCATCGAAGTACGTGTAGTCCGGTCGGCGCCGGTCAGGTCACTTGCCGCTTTGCACGGTTTCGAGCGTCTGCCATTGGCCGTTCTTCACCTGATACAGCGTCACGGCGCCGCCGGCGAGATCGCCCTTGGCGTCGAAGCGGATATGTCCGGTCACGCCCTGGTAGTCGGTCTTGGGAAGCTCGGTCAGGTACTTGGCCGGGTCGCTCGAACCGGCGCGCTTCATCGCTTCGACCAGAACGTACATGGCGTCGTAGGCATACGGCGAATAATTCTGGATTTTTCCGTATTTGGCCTCGAACTTGGCCTTGAACGCGGCGCCCCCGGGCATGGCGTCGAGCGGCAGGCCCGGGTTGGAGGCCAGCGCGCCCTCCGCGTCGGCACCGGCGAGTTCGATGAACTTCGGTGTCTGCGCGCCGTCGCCGCCGAGGAACTTCGCGGTGATGCCGAGCTGCTTCATCTGCTTGATCATGGGCGCGGCCTGCGGGTCCATGCCGCCGAAGAACACCACGTCGGGGGCCTTCGCCTTGATCGACGTGAGAATCGCCATGAAATCGGTCGCGCGGTCGGACGTGTATTCGCGCGCCACCACCTCGCCGCCGGCGGCTTTCACCGCCTTTTCGACCTCGTCGGCCAGCCCCTGGCCGTAGGCGGTGCGGTCGTCGACGATGGCGATTTTCTTCGCGCCAAGATGGGTCACGGCATATTTGCCCAGCACGCTGCCCTGCTGGGCGTCGTTGGTCATCACCCGGAAGGCAGTGTTGTAGCCCGCCGCCGTGTAGGCCACCGCGGTGGCCGAAGGCGAAATCTGCGGGATGCCGTTGTCGTAGTAAATCTTGGAGGCCGGGATGGTGGCGCCGGAGTTGAGGTGGCCGATCACGCCGGCCACGCCCTCGTCGACCAGCTTCTGCGCCACCGTGGTCGCGGTTTTCGGGTCGGCGCCGTCGTCCTCGCTCTGCAGCACCAGCACGGCCTTCTTGCCGCCCAGTGTGAGGCCGGCGGCATTGATTTCGTCGAGCGCGAGCCGCACGCCGTTTTCGTTGTCCTTGCCCAGGTGGGCCTGCGGGCCGGTGAGCGGCGACGCCTGGCCGATAATAATCCGGAGCGTGTCGTCCCCGGCCTGCTGTGATTTGTCACCGCACCCGGCAAGCATCGCCGCTACCGCAATTGCTGCCCAACGCATGCTGTGGCCCATTAGTTCGTCATCCCGCAATCAAACTGAAACGCGGGATTTATACCACAAAGGCCCGCCCCACCGGCCGCGAGACGCCCAGAAAGCACAAGGCCGGCGCAAGGCCGGCCTTGGGGTTCGCGCGTGGTCCAGAATTACTTCAGGCTCAGCACCCAGGCGATGATCTTCTTGGCGTCTTCGTCCTTGACCTGCGGGTTCGGCGGCATCGGCACCTGGCCCCACACGCCCTTGCCGCCGTTCTTCACCTTGGCCACCAGCTCGGCCTCGGCCTTGGCATCACCGGCGTACTTCTTGGCCACATCCTTGAAGGCGGGGCCGACGATTTTCTTGTCAACGCCGTGGCAGGACATGCAGGCGTTCTTCTGCGCCAACGCCTGGTCGGCGGAAGCGGCACCGGTCATGGCCAGCAGGGCAGCGGACGCGGCGGTCAGAATCAGGGTTTTCATGGTGGACGATCTCCGTAAAATTCAGTCGGGATTGGGTGCGCTTACTGCATCGCGCCTGCAATATTAAGCATATTTATCCCCCATGCAAGCCCGTGCTGTGGGTGTTTGCTACCAAACTCCCGTAAAACATTGTTATTCGCGTTCGACCAATTCGCGGTACGCGTGCCAGCTCGCGTGGCCGAGCAGCGGGAAAATCACCGCCATGGCGATGAAGTCGGTGGCGAATCCCACCGCGGTCAGCCCCGCGATGATCGCCGCCCACAGCAGCATCACCGGGAAGTTGAGCCGGGTAGCCATGAAGCTGGTGATGATCGCGGTAGCGAAATCGACCTTGCGGTGCAGCAGCATGGGCAGCGACACCACCGACAGGCTGAACACCATCAGCGCCAGCGCGCCGCCAAACGCGAGGTAGGCAAGCACGAAGTCGATGTGGCGCGAGGCCACCTCGATGCTGAGCAAGTCTCCCAGGCTGCCGATGCCGGAACCGTTGAGGAACAGGCCGACGAGGATCGCCGAGATGCGCTCCCACACCGATAGCACGAACACCAGCATCAGCGCATACAGCCCCAGCGAGGACGGATTGGCGCGCCACGCCAGCAGGGGCGTGAAGAGCCGAGGCAGCTTGTGGTGGTGCTCGATGCGGTGGCTGACGCAATAAAATACCGTGGCCAGCACCGGCGCGACGAACAGAAAGCCCGAGGTCAGCGCCATTGCCAGATGCGGCTTGTCCCATGCGCCCTGCACCAGGCCATAGCCGAGCAGCGCGAATATCACGCCGTAGAACAGGCTCGACCGCCAGGCAGTCCGCAGGTCGCGCGCGCCCGCCACGAGCCAGTGCCAGGGCCGGTCGAACGTCACCTTGTCGATCCCCGGCAGGTCCATGCTCGCCGCCTTGGGATGAAAAACCGGATGTTGAATATGCGTACTCATGATTGCGCTCCTTGAAGGTTCGACAAACACACTTGCCTGCCCTTATTGATAGCCGCGCTCCGCGCCGGTTCCAAGCAGCAAACCCTGATGCAGTTCTAGAGCGTGTCGAGCGCGGTGGTGGGCGGCTGGCAGGCATTCCCCGCGCACACCCAGGCCGTCGGCACCGGGGCGCCGGGCTTGTCCAGCGCGGGCGGCAGCGCGATGCCATTGGGCAGCGTCAGCACCATGTCCTGTGGTCGCCAGCGTCGCGCCCGATTCGCCGCCGCCACGCTGACAGCGTCTTCCGGGCCGCGCAGCAGCACCACGCGCGGCGGGTCGAGCGCCTCGTCGAGCACCGCCAGCAGGGTGGGATACGCGATCGGCTGCTGACGCCAGTGCGCGCTGAAATGCTCGAGGCAACGGCGCGCCGCATCGAGGTAGCGCTGCGCTCCACTCAGGTGGCCAAGGCGTTGCAGCGCGAAGGCCGCGACGCCGTTGCCGGACGGCGTGGCAGCGTCGTGCGCGGGCTTTTGCCGCACGATCAGCGCCTCGTGGTCGTGGCTGGTGAAATAGAACCCGCCGGCCTCGGCGTCTTCGAAATGCGCGAGCAGCGCGTCGGCGATTTCATGCGCCCAGTCCCAGTCGGCGAGACGGAACCCGGCTTGCAGGCTTTCGAGCAGCGCGTCGAGCAGGAACGCGTAGTCGTCGAGGTAGGCGTTGAGCCGCGCTTCGCCGTTCTGGTAGCTGGCAAAAAGGCGCCCGTCGCGCCAGAGCCGCGCGCGCAGAAAATCGAGCGCGGCGTGCGCCTCGGCGACCCAGTCGGGGCGCGCCATCACCCGCCCGGCGTGGGCGAGCCCGGCGATCATCAATGCGTTCCAGCCGGTGAGCCGCTTGTCGTCGCGCCCCGGCCGCACCCGGGCTTCGCGCGCGGCCAGAAGTTTGGCGCGCGCCGAGGCCAAGAGTGCGCGCGCGGCGTCGGGCGTCAATCCGCGTTCTGCCGCCACCTCGGCCAGCGGACGCGCCAGCACGGGGTTCCAGTGGGCGTTTTCGAAATTGGGCGGCGCATCGAAGCCGAACACCGGCGCGGCCACGGCGTATTCGTCCGCCGTGAGCAGCGCGCGCACTTCGTCGGGCGTCCATACGTAATACTTGCCTTCGACGCCTTCGGAGTCGGCATCCAGCGCGGCGCAGAAGCCGCCGTCGGGCGCGCGCATTTCGCGCAGCAGCCAGCTGACGATGCCATCGGCGGTGTCGCGGTAGAGTGCACCGCCGGTGAGCGCCCAGGCGTCGGCGTAGAGCGCGAGCAGGGGGCCGTTGTCGTAGAGCATTTTTTCGAAATGCGGAATCGCCCACTGTTCGTCGACCGAATAGCGGCAAAAGCCGCCGCCGAGCTGGTCGACCACGCCGCCCGACGCCATTTTCGTCAGCGTGAACAAAGCCAGTTCGCGCGCCCGCGCGGCCTCCGGAGTTTCGGTGCGCGCGGCCTGCCGCAGCAGGAAAAACAGCTCGCCGGGACGCGGAAACTTGGGCGCGCGCGAGAACCCGCCCCACACCGGGTCGAAGGCGGCGTCGAGGTCGCGCAGCGCGGCGGCGAACGGCGCGGCGTCGAGCACCGCCGTACCGGGACGCAGCGCCTCGGAACGCGCCAGCGCCGCGCGCACCGCTTCGTTTTGCGCCAGCACTTCGTCGCGGCGGTCGTGCCACGCCGCCGCGATGTTTTCCATCAGCTCGATGAACCCGGGCAGCCGGTAGCGTGGCGTCTTCGGGAAATACGTCCCCGCGAAAAACGGCGTCTGATCGGGCGCGAGAAACACGGTGAGCGGCCAGCCGCCGCCGCGCTGCGCCAGCAGCTGATGCGCGGCCTGGTAGATCTGGTCGAGGTCGGGGCGCTCTTCGCGGTCGACCTTGATGTTGACGAACAGGCGGTTCATCGCTGCCGCCACCTCGGCGTCTTCGAAGCATTCGTGCGCCATCACGTGGCACCAGTGGCACGCCGAATAGCCGATCGAGAGCAGGATGGGCCTGTCTTCGCGGCGCGCCCTGTCCAGCGCTTCGGCGCCCCAGGGGTACCAGTCGACCGGGTTGTCGGCGTGCTGCAAAAGGTAAGGGCTGGATTCGGCGGCGAGGCGGTTGGGCATGGCAGGCAATAGTTGATTAAATCTGTCAACAATTGTACGCTCCACGGCATTGCGTATCACCCAGGAGTGCCCCATGTCCCAGGATCTGCTCGACGCCGCCCGTGCAGGCGACGTCGCCAAACTCAAGTCGCTGCTCGACGGCGGCGCCGACCACTCGACCGCGGACGACGCCGGCGAAACCGCGCTCATGCTGGCCGCGCACCACGGGCACCTCGCTGCCGTGAACGTCCTGATCGCCGCCGGCGCCGACGTCAACGCCGCCTCGCCGCAGGGCTGGACGGCACTCGCCAAGGCCGCCTACAACGGCGAAACCGAGCGCGGTTACGTGGAGGTCGTCGAAGTGCTCGCCGACGCCGGCGCCAACCTCGACGCCCGCATCTTTTTCGGCATCACGCCGCTGATGCTGGCGGCCGGCGGCGGCGACGCCTCGGTGGTGGAATGCCTCATCAACCGCGGCGCCGACGTGCTCGCGGCCAACGAGGGCGGGCGCACCGCGCGCATGATGGCGAACGACCGCTTCTACGTGGACGTGATCAATCTTCTGACCGAGGCCGAACGCCAGCTCGGCGTGCAGGAAGACGGTTCGTGCTCGTCCACCAAGAGCGTGGTGAAGCCGCAGGTGGTCAATCTGCTGAAACCCTCCACGCATTAACCGGTTTGGGCGCGCGCAGCGCCCGTTCGCCCCGCTCCCGCTTGCGGGGGCGGGGCGACGTCAGATCATCGGTCCAGCCAGTCGACGAGACCCGCCCACTGTTCGATGTCGCGCTCGGCGACGTGGTGCGGCAGGTCAAAGAGGCTCTTGCCCTCGAACGCGGCGTTGACGTAATTCTGCGTGTTGCGCAGCCATGCCAGCACCGGCAGGTCCTGCTGCGCCATGAATTGCTCCAGCGTGACGCCGGCGCGGGTGCGCGGATCGACCCGCATGCCGACCACGCCGACGAAGGCGTGCCCCTTGCGCACCGATTTTTCCGCGTGCAGGGCGGCGAGAAAATCCTGGCTCGCGCGGATGTCGAACAGCGAGGGCGCGATCGGCACCGCGACCTTGTGCGCGAGCTTCAGCGCGCGCTCCAGGTTCTTGCCGTGCAAGCCCGCGGGCGAATCGATCACCAGCCAGTCGGTCTCGCCCTTCCCGCCTTCCTGCAGCAGCTCGATGTCGGGCAGCGCCATGTCGCGCATGGCGAGCCAGTGGGTCGCCGATTTCTGGCGGTCGAGGTCGAGCATGGCCACGCGCTTGCCCTGCGCGGCCAGATAGCCCGCGAGATTGATCGACAGCGTGGTCTTGCCGCTGCCGCCCTTGGGATTGGCCACCAGGATCGTGCGCACGCGTAAACCCTGCGCTTACAGCGGTTCGACGCTGTAGACCACGCCGAGCGTGTGGGTCGCGCCCGGCGCCACGGTGACGACGTTGTCCATGGCGTTGCCGGATTCGACGCAGACCATGTTGCGCCAGCCCTCGCCCGAGCTGCCATGGCCGAGGTCGCCCATCTTCGCGGCCTTCTCGGCCCACGGCGTCCACACCACGGTCGACTGCGAACCGGTCTTGGAAACACGGATGCGGCGGCCGAGCGCGGGATCGACGATCACGCAGTCGGCGCCCGTGTTCACGTAGACGCGGTCGACTTCGCCGTCGAAACCGATCGCGCCCTTTTGCTTCTTGCGCGCGAAGTTGTCGACCTTGTCGTGGTAGTCGCAGCCGTCGAGCCCCTCGACCGTGACCGCGCCGATGTCGCCGATATGGAAATAGGTGTGCAGCGCCTCGCCGATGACGAACGGCGCATCGCCGGTGTTGGTGGTGGCGAGCCGCGCTTCGAGCTTGTCGCCGACGACGAGCGTGAGCGTGAGCGTGCAGGCGTGCGGCCACTGCGCTCGGGTCGCGTCGTTCGCTTCGAGTTCGAGCGTGAGTTCGGTGCGGGTCTCGCTGCGCTTCTTGCTGCCGACGACCTTCCACGCCACGGTGCGCGCGAAGCCGTGCGCGGGGAAGCCGGCTTCCTTCTCGTGCGGGCCGAACCAAGGCCAGCACACCGGCACGCCGCCGCGGATGGACTTGCCGGGCGCGAATTTCGCCGCGTCGGACACCCACACCACGGGCTCCTGCTGCGACTTGGGGCGGAAGCTCACCAGGTGCGCGCCCTGCAGGCAGACGGTGGCGCGGCCGCCGTGGTTGTCGATGTCGGCGTACACGAGGCCGCCCGCGCCTTCGCGGAAGGCCAGCTGGCCCGGGATGGCGAAATGCGCGAGCGGATCGGCGTGCTCCTGCGCGGCGGTGGGATGCTCGACCTGGGAGACGTCGCGCACTGCGCCGAATGCCGCCGAAGTCGTCATCGCGGCGTAAGCCCGCAGCGCGGCCGACACCTGGCGCTCGCGCGGCGCGGCGGGCTTCCAGGCGGCGGCGCCCTTCGCGTCCATCGCCGCGCGGCGGCGGGCGAGTTCG
>JAIWOS010000195.1 GCA_020217265.1 Thiobacillus sp.
CAAGCTCGACCGCAAGCGCAACAACGTCGTCGTGTCGCGCCGCGCCGTGCTCGAAGAGACCATGGGCGCCGACCGCGAAGCGCTGATGGAAAACCTGAAGGAAGGCTCCATCGTCAAGGGCGTGGTCAAGAACATCACCGACTACGGCGCGTTCGTCGACCTGGGCGGCATCGACGGCCTGCTGCACATCACCGACATGGCCTGGCGTCGCGTCAAACACCCCTCCGAAGTCGTGCACGTGGGCCAGGAACTCGAAGCCAAGATCCTGCGCTACGACACCGAGAAGAACCGCGTCTCGCTCGGCATCAAGCAGCTGGGCGACGATCCCTGGGTCGGTATTTCGCGCCGCTATCCTGCCGGCACCCGCATGTTCGGCAAGGTCGCCAACCTCACCGACTACGGCGCGTTCGTCGAGATCGAAGAGGGCATCGAAGGTCTGGTGCACGTCTCCGAAATGGACTGGACCAACAAGAACGTCAGCCCTTCCAAGATCGTCCAGCTGGGCGACGAGGTCGAGGTCATGGTGCTCGACATCGACGAGGACAAGCGCCGCATCTCGCTCGGCATGAAGCAGTGCAAGTCGAACCCGTGGGAAGACTTCGCGATGAACCACAAGAAGGGCGACAAGGTTTCGGGCGCGATCAAGTCGATCACAGACTTCGGCGTGTTCATCGGCCTGCCCGGTGGCATCGACGGCCTGGTGCACCTGTCCGACCTGTCGTGGAGCGTGCCCGGCGAAGAGGCCGTGCGCAACTTCAAGAAGGGCCAGGAAGTGGAAGCCGTGGTTCTTGGCATCGACCTCGAGCGTGAGCGCATCTCGCTTGGCATCAAGCAGCTCGAAGGCGATCCGCTGACCAGCTACGCCACCGGCCACGAGAAGGGCAGCATCGTCAAGGGCACGATCAAGTCCGTGGAAGCCAAGGGCGCGACGGTCACGCTCGACGGCGACATGGAAGGCTATCTGCGCGCATCGGAAGTCTCGCGCGACCGCGTCGAAGACATGCGCAGCCACTTCAAGGAAGGCGACGAGATCGAAGCCATGATCATCAACGTCGATCGCAAGAACCGCGTGATCAACCTGTCGATCAAGGCCAAGGACATGAACGAGCAGGACGCCGCCATGAAGAAGATGGCTGCCGAGTCCGCCGCCTCGTCGGGGTCGACCAACCTCGGCGCTCTGCTGAAAGCCAAGCTCGACAACAAGAACGCCGAATAAGTCATGACCAAATCCGAGCTGATCGCGCAGCTGGCTGCCCGGCATTCGCAGTTTTCGGTGGCGGATATCGAGATGGCGGTGAAGACGATCCTCGACGCGCTGGCGAAGAACCTGTCGCGCGGCGAGCGCATCGAGATTCGCGGTTTCGGCAGCTTCAGCCTGAGTTTCCGGCCCGCCCGCGTGGGACGCAATCCCAAGTCGGGCGAGAAGGTACAGGTGCCGGCGAAATACGTGCCGCACTTCAAGGCTGGCAAGGAACTGCGCGACCGGGTGGATTTTCCTGGTTGACGTTTGGAAGTTCAGTGGAAACGGCGCCTTGTGCGCCGTTTTCTTTTTTTGCAGGTGTTCCGCAGCCCATCCGGCTTTTTGAAGCAAGCCCGCACAGGTAGAATGGCCGCCAATGAATAACCTCACACGCTATCTCGGGCTGGCGGCAAAAATTCTGGTCTTCCTGCTGGTGCTCGGGTTCGCTCTCAAGAACAGCCATCCCGCGGTTTTCTATTCCTACCTGGGCTATGTCTGGCAGGCGCCGCTCATCGTCATGCTGGGCCTGGCATTCGCGCTTGGCGTCCTGGCCGGCGTGCTGGCACTGCTGCCAACGCTGTTCCGCCTGCGCCGCGAGGCGGCGCGCAAGCAGCCGCCCGAAACCGCGGACACGCCAACCCGGACGCCTGATCTTCCTGTCGTCTGAAATCCCATGGAATTTGAACTCTGGTGGCTGCTGGCGTTTCCGCTCTTCTTCGCGCTGGGCTGGCTTGCGGCGCGGGTGGATATCAAGCAGGTGGTCACCGAGTCGCGCGCGCTGCCCAATTCGTATTTCCGCGGCGTCAACTTCCTGCTCAACGAACAGCCGGACAAGGCGATCGAGGCCTTTCTCGAAGTCGTCAAGCTTGAGCCGGAAACCATCGACCTGCACTTTGCACTCGGCGGACTGTTTCGCCGCCGCGGCGAATTCGACCGCGCCATCCGCATGCATGAAAACCTGCTTGAGCGCGAAGGTCTGGCCGAGGAACAACGCCTGCGCGCGATGAGCGAGCTGGGGCAGGACTATCTCAAGGCCGGCTTGCTCGATCGCGCCGAGCAGGTGTTCACCCGCTTGCTGGATACGCCGCAGCACGGCGTGGCGCGCACCTATCTCCTCGAAATCTACGTGCAAGAGAAAGACTGGCAAAAGGCCATCGACGCCGCGCGCATCCTGGAAAAGGACACGCACAAGCCGCTCAATGCCGAAATCGCGCACTTCCATTGCGAACTCGCGCTGCTCGAAGCGGCGAAGGGCAACCCGGATGCCGCGGGCAAAGCGCTTGCCGAGGCGCTCAAGGCCAACCGCCAGTCGGTGCGCGCCAACCTGATGGCCGGCGACCTCGACGCCGCGGCTGGCCGGCACGAAGCGGCCATCGCCGACTGGCGGCTGGTGGAAACCCAGAGCGCGGCGCACATGGCGCTGGTGGTCGATCGTGTGCTTGGCAGCTATCGCCAGTTGGGTCGCCTGCCCGAAGGCGTGCAGTGGCTGCGCGCGTTGTACGCGCGGCAGCCCTCGCAGGACGTGTTCGGCGCGCTCTATCTGGCGGTCTCCGAAACCGAGGGGGCGGCGGCGGCCAGCCAGCTCGCGCGCGAGGAACTGCGGCGCAGCCCCAGCCTGCGCACGCTGGACCGCTTGCTCGAAGCGCAATTGCTCGATGCCGCGCCCGGCGAGCGCGAGTTATTGCAAGTCGAGAAGGGCCTGATCGCAGCGCACAGCCAGCGCATGATGCGTTACCAGTGCGGCAGCTGCGGCTTCAAGGCCAAACAGTTCTTCTGGCGCTGTCCGGCCTGCGGGCGCTGGGACAGCTTCGATCCCGAGCGGCGCGAGGCGGAAAACTGACCAGGTGCAAGTGAACTGATGAATTCGACGAAAATTATCGTGGCGCTGGATTTTCCGGACGCGGCCTCGGCGCTGGCGCTGGTGTCGCGGCTCGACCCGGCCCTGTGCCGGCTGAAGGTGGGCAAGGAACTGTTCACCGTTGCCGGCCCGCAGCTCGTGCGCGAACTGGTCGCGCACGGCTTCGAGGTGTTTCTCGACCTGAAATTCCACGACATCCCCAACACGGTGGCGGCAGCCTGCCGCGCAGCGGCCGGGCTCGGCGTGTGGATGCTCAACGTGCATGCCTCGGGCGGGCGCCGCATGATGGAGGCGGCGCGCGAGGCGCTGGCCGATCTTCCCCATCCGCCGCTTTTGATCGCCGTGACCGTGCTCACCAGCATGAACGCCGAGGACCTCAACGAAGTCGGTGTGGCCGGCGCGCCTGCCGACCAGGTGCTGCGGCTGGCGCGCCTGACGCAAGCCTGTCAACTGGATGGCGTAGTCTGCTCGGCGCAGGAAGCTGCCTTGCTGCATGCCAGCCTGGGCCATGACTTTCGACTGGTCACGCCTGGTATCCGTCCGGCGGGCGCCGACGCGGCCGACCAGCGGCGGGTGATGACGCCGGTCGAGGCGTTGAAAGCCGGGGCAACCGATCTGGTGATCGGGCGCCCCATCACGGCGGCGGTCGATCCGCTGGCCGCACTGCAACAGATTCGATCTGAAATCCTAAACGCATAGGGAGACAACACTTGAAGATCACGGTCATTGGAACCGGCTATGTCGGCCTGGTCACGGGCACCTGCCTGGCGGAAGTCGGCAACGAGGTGCTCTGCCTCGACGTCGATCCGAAGAAGATCGAGACGCTGAAGGCGGGCGGCATCCCCATCTACGAACCCGGCCTCGAAGACATGGTGAAACGCAACGTCGCCGCCGGCCGCCTGTTCTTCACCACCGACATCGCCGAATCGGTCGCCTTCGGCCAGATCCAGTTCATCGCCGTCGGCACGCCGCCGGACGAGGACGGGTCGGCCGACCTGCAATACGTGGTGGCCGCCGCCCGCAACATCGGCCGCCACATGAACGAATACAAACTGGTGGTCGACAAATCGACCGTGCCGGTCGGTACTGCCGACAAAGTGAAGGCGGCCTTGCAGGAAGAACTCGCTCGGCGCGGCGTCGCCCTCGAATTCAACGTCGCGTCCAATCCGGAGTTCCTGAAAGAGGGCGCGGCGGTGGACGATTTCATGAAGCCCGACCGCATCGTCATCGGCACCGACAGCGAGCGCGCCACCCAGTTGCTGCGCCAGTTGTATGCGCCGTTCCAGCGCAATCACGAGCGCCTGACGGTGATGGACGTGAGGAGCGCCGAACTCACCAAGTACGCCGCCAACGCCATGCTGGCGACGCGCATCTCCTTCATGAACGAACTCGCCGTGCTGGCCGAAAAACTGGGGGCGGACATCGAGCAGGTGCGTCATGGCATCGGTTCCGATCCGCGCATCGGCTACCACTTCCTGTATGCCGGCTGCGGCTACGGCGGGTCGTGCTTTCCCAAGGACGTGCAGGCGCTGCGCCGCACCGCCCAGGAAAACGGCGTGCCGCTGCGGGTGCTCGACGCCGTGGAAGAAGCCAACGATGCGCAGAAGCACATCCTGATCGACAAGCTCGTCGCCCGCCTGGGCAAGGATCTCAAAGGCAAACGCTTCGCCATGTGGGGGCTGGCGTTCAAGCCCAACACCGACGACATGCGCGAAGCCCCGAGCCGCACCATGCTCGAGGCCCTGTGGGAGATGGGCGCGGCGGTGTCGGCCTACGACCCGGCGTCGATGGAGGAAACCCGGCGCATTTACGGCGAGCGCGCCGACCTGCTGCTGGTCGACAGCCCGATGGACGCGCTGAAGGGCGCCGATGCGCTGCTCATCGTTACTGAGTGGAAGGTCTTCCGCAGCCCCAACTTCGACACCATGAAATCGCTGCTGAAGGCGCCGCTCGTGTTCGATGGCCGCAACCTGTACGAACCGCGGGCGATGCGCGAGCAGGGCTTCGAGTATTTCCCGATCGGCCGTCAATAAGCACGTGGGCAGCAGGTCATGAGCGCGTACAAATCCATCGAAGACACGGTCGGCAACACGCCGCTGGTGCGACTCAAGCGCATGCCGGGGCTTACCAGCAACATCGTGCTGGTGAAGCTCGAGGGCAACAATCCCGCCGGCTCGGTGAAGGATCGCCCGGCGCTGTCGATGATCGACGCGGCGCAGGCGCGCGGCGAGATCCAGCCGGGCGATACGCTGATCGAGGCGACCAGCGGCAACACCGGCATCGCGCTGGCGATGGCGGCGGCGATGCGCGGCTACAAGCTGATTCTGGTCATGCCCGAAAACGCGTCGGTCGAGCGGCGGCAGACCATGCGCGCGTTCGGGGCCGAAGTGCAGCTTGTCAGCAAGGAGGCCGGCATGGAGGGCGCGCGCGACCTGGCGGTGTCGCTGCAGAAGCAGGGCGTGGGGCGCATCCTCGATCAGTTCTCCAACCCGGACAATCCCGAGGCGCACTACCGCACCACGGGGCCCGAAATCTGGCGCGACACCCAGGGCAAGATCACGCACTTCGTCTCCAGCATGGGCACTACCGGCACCATCATGGGCTGCTCGCGCTTCCTCAAGGAACGCAACCCAGCCATCCAGATCGTCGGCGTGCAGCCGGTCGAGGGCGCGCAGATTCCCGGCATCCGCAAGTGGCCCGAGGCGTATGTGCCGGACATCTGCGACTACGACCGGGTCGACCGCATGATTTACGTCACGCAGTTCGACGCGGAGGAAACCACCCGCCGGCTGGCGCGCGAGGAGGGCATCTTCGCCGGCATCTCGTCCGGCGGGGCGTTGTGGGCCGCGCTGCAGGTGTCGAAGGAGGTCGAGAACGCCGTCATCGTTTCCATCGTCTGCGACCGCGGCGACCGCTATCTCTCCACCGGCGTGTTCCCGGCATAGTGGCGAAGGCCAAAACCGCCTACACCTGCACCGAGTGCGGCGGCACCTCGCCCAAGTGGCAGGGGCAGTGCCCGGCCTGCAACGCCTGGAACAGCCTGGTTGAAACTGTCGCCGAGCCAGCCAAACCGCGTTTCGCGGCGCTGGCGGCAACCAGCACCGTGCAGCGCCTGCACGACGTCGAGGCCTCCGAGGAAAGCCGCATCGCCACAGACATCGGCGAGCTCGACCGCGTATTGGGCGGCGGCCTGGTGCCGGGCGGCGTCACGCTGATCGGCGGCGACCCCGGCATCGGCAAATCCACGCTGCTGCTGCAGGCTCTGGCGGGACTGTCGGGCACGCTGAAAACGCTTTACGTCAGCGGCGAGGAATCGGCACGCCAGGTGGCGCTGCGCGCGCGGCGCCTGGCCCTGCCCGAAACCGACCTGCCGGTGCTGCCCGAAATCCGCCTCGAAGCCATCCTCTCGCAGCTCGCCGGCATCAAGCCCGAGGTCGCGGTGATCGATTCGATCCAGACCGTGTATTCCGAGTCGCTGAGCTCGGCGCCCGGCTCGGTCGCGCAGGTGCGCGAATGCGCGGCGCAGCTGACGCGCCACGCCAAAGAGACCGGCACCGCCATCATCCTCGTCGGCCACGTGACCAAGGAGGGGGCGATCGCCGGCCCGCGCGTGCTCGAACACATCGTCGATACGGTGCTGTATTTCGAGGGCGATACCGGGTCGAGTTTCCGGCTGGTGCGCGCGTTCAAGAACCGCTTCGGCGCGGTCAACGAAATCGGCGTGTTTGCCATGACCGAGAAGGGTTTGAAGGGCGTCTCCAATCCCTCGGCCATTTTCCTGTCGCGCCACGGCGAGCCGGTGCCCGGCTCCTGCGTGCTGGTGACCCAGGAAGGCACCCGGCCGCTCCTGGTGGAAATCCAGGCGCTGGTAGATACCAGCCACGCGCCGAGCCCGCGCCGGCTGTCAGTGGGGCTGGAACAGAACCGGCTGGCCATGCTGCTTGCGGTGCTGCACCGTCACGCCGGCATCGCCTGCTTCGACCAGGACGTGTTCGTGAATGCCGTCGGTGGGGTGAAGATCAGCGAGCCCGCCGCCGATCTGGCGGTACTGGCCGCGATCGTGTCGTCGATGAGAAGCCAGCCCTTGCCCGACAAGCTGGTGATGTTCGGCGAAGTGGGCCTGGCCGGCGAAATCCGCCCCGTGCAGCGCGGCCAGGAACGCCTGAAGGAAGCTGCCAAGCTGGGGTTCACCCAGGCGATCGTGCCGGCCGCCAACCAGCCCAGGCAGAAGATCGCCGGTATGGCCGTGCACGCGGTGCATCGGCTGGACGAGGCCCTTCGCTTGTTCCGGGACGCCTGATCTCCCGAGTTTTCCCCAAGCTGCCGGGCTGGCTCAGCCCTCGTCGTAGCCTTCGTCTGTCGGGTTGTCGATCAGATGGAAGGGATGGTCGACCGGCATGGCGATGAATTCCTGGCGGGTGGATTCGGACTCGAAATACATCGTGACGTTGCCGTCGACCAGATAAGGGTGCCCGGACACGTCGTCGATCTCCACCCCTGTCATCGGGTCGGTGCTGCTGAGGATCTGCTCGGGTTCGTGCAGGCGTCTGCTTTGCGCCTGGTCGCGCTCCAGGGGGTCGGTCGCAACGTAGTTTGCGAAGCTGAAATTGTGAACGGCAGTGCCGCTGTCGGTGATGTTCATGGTGCTCTCCTTGCATGGACAGACTTTCCCGGCGGACTCCCCGAACTGCGGATGTGCCCGTCTGGTGATTGATTCATAGACCATGAACGGCAAAATGTCGGGCCAGGCTGCCCGCCGAAATTCAGCTACTCGGTCAAGGGTTGATCGAGCTTCCGCGGGCGAGGCATTCACCACTTCACCACATGCACGTTGTTCAGCGTTCTTCCCAGAAAGCGCTCGCCGATGGTCTGGAAGCGCAGCGGCACGTCGGTGACATAAAAATCGTAGCGCGGCTGGCCGGGGCCCGGATTGGCCAGCTTCCTTTCGGCGAGCGCCGCGGCAACCTGTTCGGCCATCGCTTCGGCGGAATCGACGAGATTCACATCGTCGCCCACCACCTGCCGCAGCAGCGGCTTCAGGAGCGGATAGTGCGTGCAGCCCAGCACCAGGGTGTCGATGTGCTCGGCCAGCAGCGGCTTGAGGTATTCCCGGGCGGTCAGGCGCGTCACCTCGTGGTCGAGCCAGCCTTCCTCGACCAGCGGCACGAACAGCGCGCACGCCTGCGAATGAATGCGCGAATCCGGCGCGTAGTCGTGGATGGCGCGCGCGTAGGCGTTGCTGTTGATGGTGGTGGGGGTGCCGATGACGCCGATCTTCTTGCCGCCGCGGGCCGACACCGCGCCGGCGTCGATGACGTCGAGCACCGGCACGGGCGAGAGGTCCTTCACCACCTGCGCGGCCACCGCGGCCATGGTGTTGCAGGCGATGACCAGGAGCTTGACGTCTTTTTCCAGCAGGAACTGCGCGATCTGGGTCGTGAAGTGGGCAATGGTCTCGACCGACTTCACGCCGTAGGGCACGCGCGCGGTGTCGCCGAAATAGACGATGTTCTCGTAGGGTAGGCGCTCCATCAGGGCGCGCACCACGGTCAGGCCGCCGATGCCGGAATCGAATACGCCGATGGGGGAGTGTGCGTTCGTTGACATGCGTGGCAGGATGGCAAAATGGAATGGATGACATTTTACCCGCAGGCCCGCAGGCGGCCGCAGAAAGCATGAGCGGCTGCGGCTGCGACGCCGTCTGTCAGGCGCCGCCGCCCGATCCGCGCTACCGGCGCGCGCTGTGGGTTGCGCTGGTCCTGAATACGCTGATGTTCGGGGTGGAACTGGCGGCCAGCTTCGCGGCGCAGTCCGTCTCGCTGCTGGCCGACGCCATCGATTTCCTCGGTGACGCCGGCAATTACGGCGTGGCGCTATTCGTGCTGGGACTGGCGCCGGTGTGGCGTTCGCGCACCGCCTTGTGGAAAGGCTGGATCATGGTCGGCTACGGCGTGTTCGTGCTAGCCAAATCCGCCTGGCAATGGTCGGCCGGCATCGTGCCGGAGCCGGTCATCATGGGCTGGGTGAGTCTCGCGGCGCTGGCGGTCAACGTCGGCGTCGCGGCGCTGCTGTTCGCGCACCGCGGCGGCGACGCGCAGGCGCGCTCGGTGTGGCTGTGTTCGCGCAACGACGCGCTCGGCAACCTGGCGGTGCTCGCCGCGGCGGGCGGCGTGTGG
>JAIWOS010000113.1 GCA_020217265.1 Thiobacillus sp.
CAGCCGCCGCGTGCGCCGGTCGGCTGCACGCGCACCACGGCGCCGGGCGCAAGCTGCCGGCCCTTGCCGGCGGCGGACCAGTTGGCAACCCATTTGAGCGAATTGCCCGCGATCTCGACGACCGTGGTATCGAGCAGTTGCGCGCGAATCAGCTTGGGTGTCGCAGCCAGCACCACGGCCGGCTGCAGGTCGGCCACCGGGGCCAGGTCTTCGAGTGCGGCAGCGATTGCGGCGTCGCGCCCGGCCTTGTCGGCCGGCAGGGTGATCTGCTTTTCCGGGCCGCGGTAGCCGTGGCGCAGATCGTAGTCGGCGATGCCCTGCCACACTGCCCGGTTGGCCGCGGCCTGCTGCGCGCGGCGCAGCGTGGTCACCGCCTTGTAGCCGGAACTGTAGATCGATTCGCCGTATTTTTCGAACAGCGCCTGACGCACCATTTCCGCCGCGTAGTCGGCCGCCACGTCGGTCTGCTGACGGGCCTCGCGGATGACCAGCTTCTGCTGCATGGCGCGGCGCCAGGTGGGCTCGTCGATGAACTTGAGGGTGCGCATGCGGCCCAGCACGTATTCCTGGCGCGCCTTGGCGCGCGGGAAGTTGACCACCGGGTTGTAGCGCGACGGCGCCTTGGGCAGGCCCGCCAGCATCGCGAACTCGGCCAGGTCCAGCTCCCGCATCGGCTTGCCGAAGTAAGTGCGCGCTGCGGCCTCGAAGCCGTAGGCGCGCTGGCCGAGATAGATTTGATTGATGTAGAGCTCGAGGATCTTGTCCTTCGACAGGCTGTGTTCGATCTTCATCGCCAACATCGCTTCGGACAGCTTGCGGGTCAGCGTCTTTTCATTGGAGAGGAAGAAGTTGCGCGCGACCTGCATGGTGATCGTCGAGGCGCCCTCCTTGGCGCCGCCCGACACCAGGTTCGCCGCGGCCGCGCGCAGGATGCCCAGCGTGTCGACGCCGCCGTGGGAATAGAAGCGCTCGTCCTCGGCGGCGATGATCGCCTGTTTCATGTACTTGGGTACCTGATCGATCGGGATGAAGGCACGCCGTTCCTCGCCGAATTCGCCGATCAGCGCGCCGTCGGCCGTATACACGCGCAAGGGCTGCTTGGGCTGGTAATCGGTCAGCGCCTCGAGCGGCGGCAGGTTGGGATAAATCAACGCGGCGGCCAGCCCCGCCAGTGCCGTACCGACCACGCCCAGGCTGACCAGCAGGGCCAGCGCGTAGTGCCACCATTTGGAGAACATCCGCTTCCTTCGATTCGACGCCTAAAGTTTCCGACGATTATAGGCGTTAGTGGTGTTGGAAATTGGACACAGTTGTTTGGCTCTCGCAATGCTGCAAGGAAAAAACTGTTATAAACCGTGTGTTGTTGCTAGCATCTAAAAATCATAACAAGAATAAGCGCCAACCCACAGAAGCGTAAAGGAAAACTCTTGCACCTCAACATCAATCTGGACTGGCTGTCCGCCAAGGGCTTGCCGATCATCGGGCTTGACATCAGCACGACCGCGGTCAAGCTGGTGGAACTGTCCGACGCCGGCAAGGGCATGCTGCGGGTGGAGCGTTACGTCATCGAGCCCCTGCCCAAGGATGCGGTGACCGACGGCAACATCGCGAACCTCGACCAGGTGGCCGAGGCCCTGCGTACCGCCTGGAAGAACCTGGGGACGCGCATCAGGAACGTGGCGCTGGCGCTGCCGTCGTCGGCGGTGATCACCAAGAAAATCCTGGCCCCCGCCAGTCTCAAGGGCATCGATCTCGAAAACCAGGTCGAGACCGAAGCCAATCAGGTGATTCCCTTCTCGCTCGACGAAGTCAATCTGGACTTCCAGGTGCTGGGACCGTCTCCGGCCAGCTCGGACGATGTGCAGATCCTGCTGGCCGCCGCGCGCAAGGAAAAGGTCGAAGACCGGGTTGCCGCCGTGGAAGCCGCCGGGTTGAAGGCGCTCATCATGGATGTTGAATCCTTTGCCACGCAGACCGCATACGAGCAGATCGCGCATCTGCTGCCCAACAGCGGAGCGGGGCAGACCGTGGCGATCATCGACGTCGGCGCGCAGAACATGCACATCAACATCCTGCACGACAACGAATCGGTCTACCTGCGCGAGCACGGTTTCGGCGGCAACCAGCTCAACAACGAAATTTCGCGCCGTTATGGCATGAGCGGCGAAGAGGCCGAAAGCGCCAAACGCCGCGGCACCCTGCCTGAAAGCTACGACGTGGAAGTGCTGCAGCCCTACAGCGAGACGCTGGCGATGGAAATCGGCCGTGCGCTGCAACTCTTCACCACGTCCACCCAGTACCGCAAGGTTGACCAGATCCTGCTTGCGGGCGGCGGCGCCATGATCCCCGGCATCGACGAAGTCGTTGCCCAGCGCACGGGCACGCCCACGCTGGTGGTCAACCCCTTCGCCAACATGGCGGTGGGCCCCAAAATCCGGCCGCAGGCGCTGACCGCCGACGCGCCGTCCCTGTTCGTGGCCTGTGGCCTCGCCATGCGGAGGTTCGACCCCCAATGATCCGCATCAACCTCCTCCCCCACCGTGAGCTTGCGCGTGCCGCGCGGCGGCGCCAGTTCGGCATCCTGCTCGGCATTGCCGTCGCGATCGGCGTCGTCGTCGTCGTGCTCGGGCACAGCGTCATCGCCGCGCGCCAGGCCAACCAGGACGCGCGCAACGCCTTCCTTGAGCAGGAAATCGCCAAGCTGGACGGCCAGATCGGCGAAATTAAGAAGATCAAGGAACAGACCCAGGCGCTGCTGGCGCGCAAGCAGGTCGTCGAAACCCTGCAATCCAACCGCACCGAGGTGGTTCATCTGTTCGACCAGATGATTCGCCTGCTGCCGGATGGCCTGTATCTCAAATCGTTCAAGCAGGCGGGCGACGTGATCACTCTGACCGGGTACACGCAGTCCAGCGCACGGGTATCCACGCTGATGCGCAACCTGGACGATTCGCCCTGGTTCGAATCCGCCTCGCTGGTCGAAATCAAGGCGGCCACCGTAAACAACCTGCGGGCCAACGAGTTCGTGCTGACCGTCAAACAGACCCGGCAAACGCCCGACAGCGAAAGCGAGAAAGGGGGCAAGGCATGACCCTGGACGAACTCAACAAGCTCGACCTGAAAACCCTGGCCGACTGGCCGCTGCCGACCAAGCTGGTTACGCTGGCCTTGCTGTGCGTGGCCATCATCGCCGCCGGCTGGTGGTTCGACTGGCGCAGCGGGCTGGAATCCCTGGACGCGGCCAAGCAAAAGGAAACCGAGCTGCGCGGCGTATTCACCACCAAGAAAAACCAGGCGATCAATCTCGATGCCTACAAGAAACAGCTGGCCGACATCGAGCAAGCCTTCGGCGCGCTGTTGAAGCAGCTGCCGAACAAGCAGGAAATGGACGCGCTCATCACCGACGTCAACCAGGCCGGCCTCGGGCGCGGCCTGCAGTTCGACCTGTTCAAGCCCGAAGCTGAGACCGTGTCCGAGTTCTACGCGGAAACCCCGATCCGGGTCAAGGTGACGGGGGGCTACCACGACATCGCGGCCTTCGTCAGCGACGTCTCCAAGCTGTCGCGCATCGTCACCCTGCAGGACATTTCGCTCGAACCGGCGAAGGACGGCGTGCTGAACATGGATGCCGTGGTCAAGACCTATCGCTATCTCGACGAAGAGGAAGCGATCGCCAAGAAACAAAGCAGCAAGGAGCAAAAGAAATGAAACGCCTCGCTCCTCTGGTAATTGCATTGGCCCTCGCCGGCTGCGGCGGCGGCGACATGGACGACCTGCGCAGCTTCGTCGCCGAGACCGGCAAGGACATGCAGGGGAAAATCGAGCCCCTGCCGCAAGTGAAGGCCTACGAGCCGTTTTCCTACAACGCGTTCGACCTGCCGGACCCGTTCAAGCCCAGAAAGCTTTCGACCGGCGGTGGCGGCGGCTTGCAGCCCGACCTCACCCGGCCCAAGGAACCGCTCGAAGCCTTCTCGCTCGAGACGCTGAAGATGGTCGGTGTGCTGTCGAAAAAAGGCGTGATCCATGCCGTGATCAAGACGCCCGACAACGCCATCTACCATATCCGCACAGGCAACTACGTGGGCCAGAACTTCGGCCTGGTAACGAAAATCACCGACAGCGAAGTCACGCTGCGCGAAATCGTCCAGGACAGCGCCGGCGACTGGTCCGAGCGCACCAGCACCCTGATCCTGCAAGAATGACCGTCGCACTGAATTCCAAAGAGGCCGACATGAACGCACAGCCCAGCATCTTTATCCGCCGCATCGTCCATCAATTCGCCCGCCGCGTCTTCGGCGCCGCCCTTCTGTCGCTGGCGATGCCGCTCGCGGCGACCGCCGCCGACCTGCCACCAACCGGCAACGCGGTGCAAAGCGTCGAGACCGCCACCCTGCCCGGCGGCAAGGTCGTGGTGCGCGTCACCCTGAAGAATGCGCTGGCTGCGACGCCGGCCGGATTCACCGTGGGCAACCCGCCGCGCATCGCCCTCGACCTGCCCGATACCGGCAATGCGATCGGCAAGAATTCCGTCGAGGCGAATCTCGGCCCCCTGGCGAGCGTCAACGTCGTGCAGGCGGGCAACCGCACCCGGCTGGTGCTCAACCTCAACAAGGCGGTCGAATACGAGGCCAGGCTCGACGGCAAGCAGCTGCTGGTTGCCCTGGGCGACGTCGGCGCCGGCGCCGCGCCGGTGAACGCCACCCCGCGCTTTGCCGAAGCCGCGCCCGGCAATCCCGGCCGCAACATCCGCGACGTCGATTTCCGGCGCGGCGCCGCCGGCGAAGCGCGCATCGTGACCACGCTGTCCGACAGCCAGACCGGCATCAACATCCGCCAGCAATCCGACGGCGTGGTGGTCGACTTCGTCGGCGTTGATCTGCCCAAGGCGCTGCAGCGCCGGCTGGACGTTGCCGATTTCGGCACCCCCGTGCAGATCGTCGAAACCTACACCCTCGGCGACAACACCCGCATGGTCATCAAGCCCAAGGGCGCGTGGGAATACTCGGCCTACCAGACCGACAAGAGCTTCATCGTCGAAGTGAAACCCGCCACCGACGGCCAGAAGAAAACCGCCGACGGCAAGATCAAGTACACCGGCGAAAAGCTCTCGCTCAACTTCCAGAACGTCGAAGTGCGCTCGGTGCTGCAGGTCATCGCCGACTTCACCGGTCTGAACATCATCGCCAGCGACACCGTCACCGGCAACCTCACCCTGCGCCTGAAGGACGTGCCCTGGGACCAGGCGCTCGACCTCATCATGCAGACCAAGGGCCTCGACAAGCGCCAGAACGGCAACGTCGTCTGGATCGCGCCCAAGGACGAACTCCTGACCAAGGAAAAGCTGGAGTTCGAAGCCAAGAACCAGGTCGCCGACCTCGAACCACTCGTCACCGAGTACATCCAGCTCAACTACATGCGCGCAGACGAAGCGCAGACCATGCTGTATGGCTTCGCATCTGGCGCGTTCCTCAATTCGGCTACCAACAATTCTGTGAACTGTTCCGCACAGGCGCAGGGGCTGGGCGGCGCCGCGGCGGCCCAGGCCTCGCAGCAGGGCAAGGGCGACAACGACCAGAAGGTGCTGACCAAGCGCGGCCGCGCCACCTACGAACTCAAGACCAACACGCTCATCATTACCGACACGCCCAAGAAGATTCAGGAAGTGCGCGAACTGCTCGCGCGCCTGGACGTGCCGGCGCGTCAGGTAATGATCGAGGCGCGGGTGGTGGTGGCGGACAGCGACTGGAGCCGTAATCTGGGAGCACGCCTGAATTTCTCGGCGATCAATCGGGTTGGCAATATCAGCGGCGATCCTCACCAGATTGGGGGGCCGACTGCAGGTTCCCCCGCTACGGGGGGAGGTCAGCCTTTTTCCTCAGCATTTTCTGGGGCGGCTAATCTTTCGCTTTCCCTGCTTAATTTGTCGAATGGCAATTTGCTGGGACTGGAGTTGCGTGCTTTGGAAGCTGAAACCAAGGGCAAAGTGATTTCCAACCCGCGCGTGGTTACGTCCAATCAGAAACCGGCAGTCATACTCAATGGCACCCAAATTCCGTATATCACGCCTGGCACCGCGAATTCGCCGCCGACGGTCACTTTCAAGGACGCATTCCTGTGTCTGCTTGTCGATCCGCAGATACTCAACAATGATTCGATCATACTCACCGTGGAAGTGCAGAAGGATGCAGTACGTGATATCTCACAAATAGGGGGTAACCCAGCGATTGATACCAAGAGGATTAAAACCCAAGTGCGTGTGAGCAATGGAGAGACTCTTGTTCTCGGGGGTATTTTTGATGGGGACGAGTCTACGACTGTAAGCAAGGTTCCATTGCTGGGAGATGTACCCGTCCTGGGAAATCTGTTCAAACAGACCAGCAAGCAGGATAAGAAAACCGAACTCATCATCTTCCTGACCCCGCGTATTCTCGACGAGCGACTGTCCCTGCGCTGAGCGGCTGACTGAGTGAACAAGCGCGGGCAAATGCCCGCGCTTTTCTTTTGCGCGTCCGCCCTGTGCCGGCTCCGATAGAATGCCGGGATGAGCAAACGCGACAACCTCTATCTCGTCGGCCTGATGGGCGCGGGCAAGACCACGGTCGGCCGGCTGCTGGCGAAGCACTACGGCTGCGATTTCCACGATTCCGACCACGAGATCGAGGCGCGCTGCGGGGTGAAGATTCCGGTGATTTTCGAGATCGAGGGCGAGGCCGGTTTTCGCCGCCGCGAGGAAGCGGCGATTGCCGAGCTGACGGCGCTCTCCGGCATCGTGCTCGCCACCGGCGGCGGGGCGGTGTTGTCGCCGGCCAACCGCCAGGCCCTGCACGACAACGGCCTGGTGATCTACCTGCGCGGCACGCCCGAGCATCTGTACGAGCGCACCCGCCACGACCGCAACCGCCCCTTGCTGCAGACCGCCAACCCGCTGGAAAAACTGCGCGAGCTTTACCGGCAGCGCGACCCGCTGTATCGCGAGATCGCGGACGTCGTGGTGGACACCGGCCGGCAGAGCGTGGCCGGCATGTCGCGCGCGCTGTTCGACAAGATCGACCGCTTGCGGGCAAGCGCAGGCGACGGAAACCCGCGTACGACGGCGGACCCGACCCCGCTCAGTTGAAGCGTGCGCGCCACCAGTTTCTGAGCCGCTCGAACAGGCCGCCGCCCGCCGGCGTCTCGGCGGGCGGTACCGCGATGCGCTGAGTGCCGTTCGGCGTTTCCAGTTCCACGTCCAGGCCATCCTGCGTAAACCACCAGCGCCGGCTGCCGTGGGCATCGACGATTTCCACGCCGTGCCGCGCGCCTTGGACGATTTTGCGGATGCGCGGCATCGAAGCCGCGCCGGGCAGGCGCGGCACCAGGGCGACCAGAAACTCGTCGTCGGTGCGTGGCGCCGGCGGCGAGACCTCCAGCCGCCACTGGCCGGGTTCGACCGGCTGGCTGCGCGACGCGATGAGCGCGGCGAGGGTGCCGTTCTCGTCGTAATTCTTGCCGTCCACCCAGAACTCGAAGCCCGGCCCGCCGACCGTGTTCAGGCGCGCGCCTTCGGGCAGTAGCACGTAGGCGTCGAGCTGCCCGCCGCTTTGCCTGCGCGCGGGATTCGGCGGCAGGTCGACGTGCGCGCGCGCGCCGTCGATGATGGGGCGCGGGGTGGTGTGCAGCAGCCAGCGTTTCTGGAATTCGGGGCGGGTGGAGGTCACCAGGTCGCGCACGATGACGACGTCGGCGACGCGGTCGTAGATGAAGGTGCGCCACAGCCGTTCGACGCGGCGGGTGCGGTGGGAAAATTCGCCCGCGCCCGAGGCGGCGTTGGTGTACGCGGGGGTGACGTCGGCCACCGCGACGACGCTGCCGGCGTCGGCATGGTAGGCGAGGGTGCGCCCGGTGTGGTAGAGCTCGCGCTGGTCTTCCCAGTCGCTGACGTCGATCGGCGCCGAGGCGAGCCCCCAGCCGGAGCCGATGCGTCGCTGGCCGCCGTCGTTGGCGATCTCGCGCACGGTCTTGCCATCGGAAGCCGCGGTGTCGGACGGGTCGGTGACCGTGACCAGATTGTGCGCAATGCTCTGGTAGGTGTAGTTCATGTGGTGGTCGGAGCCGTAGCTCGGCCCGTAGAGCCCGCTGTCGAGCGCCAGCCCGCCGCCCTTGTAGATCGTGAACGCGCCCTGGTCGAGGTGCGAATGCGACCAGAAATTGTCGCCGGCCTTGAAGGTCACATAGGTCGCGTCGGGCGTCCAGTCGCTGCGCGCGACGATGAGGCCGATGCCGTCGAAGCGGCGTTCGAGCGGCAGGCGTGCCTGCGCCAGGGGATCGTTCAGGCGGGCGTCGGCAAGCGGCCCCCATGGCCAGCCGGTCGGCACGGTATTGCTGGGCGGACGCAGGCTGTAGGCCGCCGCGTGCCGGGTTTCGAGCGCGAGCGGGGTGAGGTCGGGGACGATCTTGTCGAAGTAGCTCGCGTCGCCCCAGCGGAAGTCGGTGCCGTCCGGCTGCCTGCGGTAGACCATGAAGTCGGCGAAGCCGCGAATGCCCGCTTCGGTCTTGAAGAGATCGTCGCCGGTGGCCGCGCGCCACATCGCCGGCACCTGATACACCGCCTGGCCGATGCCCACGCCGACGTATTCGCCGCCTTCGTGCCAGCCGCCGTTTTCGCCCATCACCTGGCGCCACGCCGGCAGCACGCGGAACTTCCACAGATCGTAGGTGAAGCGCATGTACAGCTCGCCGCGCGGGTCGTCGCCGTAGAGCGCGAGGTTGGCCGCCATCAGCGCCTGGAAGGGGCTGTTGTAGAGGTAGACGTTGTAGGGTGAGAGCCGGTCGCGGCGGATGAACTGCACGAGGAAGGCCACGCCCTCGGCGAGCTTGTCGCGCAGTTGCGCGCGCTGCGTTTCGCTCCACTGGTCGTAGAGCCAGTCGTAGGCTACAGCGATCGGCTTGGCCTGCTCGCCGCGGTAGCTGTATTGCTCGGCCATCAAGCGCTGGTGCAGGCGGTTCAAATCCTGGCTGCCGGGCTCGATCCGCGCGAGGAGCGTGATGGCGTACAGATCGCCCTCGCCATTGTTGGCGTGAAAACGCAGCTGGTTGAACCATTCCGGATTCTCGATCCGCAGCCGGTCGATGTCGGCCGCGCTCGGATGCGGCAGCCGCGGATGGGTCTGGCGGAAGCCGGGGAGCGCGACCGGCGCCAGGCTCTCCGGCGTCGGCAGCATGGCGCGGCCGCGCTCGTCGGTGTCGACGCGCACCGTGCTGCCCACCGTCCAGCCGACGAAACCGAG
>JAIWOS010000042.1 GCA_020217265.1 Thiobacillus sp.
CGCGATTGGACTCGAACCAACGACCCCCACCATGTCAAGGTGGTGCTCTAACCAGCTGAGCTACGCGCCTAATGCGGGGCGCATCATAACCGGAAGGCCTCGATCCTGTCGAGAAAAAAACACCTCGCGCAGGATTTTTTGGCATCTCCGGGTCAGTCCACCATCACGCAGCGCTGGCTCGCCCATGTGCGCAAGCGTTCAAAATCCTCGGCACGGATCACGGAAAGCGGACGTGTCTGACCAAGCTCGTGCTCGACGTGCGCCTGCGACAGCTTCCCGCCTTCTGCCAGGGCTGCATACTGCGAAGCCACAATGGCCTGCTCGATTTCCGCGCCCGAATAGCCTTCGCTGCGTTCTACCAGGCTCGGCATCTGGAATTCGGCCAGGTCGAGGCCGCGTTTTTTCAGATGCAGGCGAAAAATGGTCTCGCGCACGGCCGCCACCGGCAAGTCGACGAAAAAGAGCTCGTCGAAACGGCCCTTGCGCAGCAATTCCGGCGGCAGCTTGCTGATGTCGTTGGCGGTGGCGACGACGAACACGGGATTGTCGCGCTCGTTCATCCAGGTCAGCAGCGTGCCAAGGACACGCTGTGAAACGCCGTCGTCGGCATCGCCCGCCGCGAGTCCCTTTTCAATCTCGTCCATCCACAGCAGGCAGGGCGCCATGCGGGACGCCTCGTTGAGCGCCTGTCGCAGATTCTTTTCGGTTTCGCCGATGTACTTGTTGTAGAGGGCGGCGAAATCCAGCCGCAACAGCGGCACTTTCCAGCTTCCGGCGATGGCCTTGGCGACCAGGCTTTTGCCTGCCCCCTGCACGCCCAGCAGCAGGACCCCCTTGGGCATCGGCAGCCCCGGGGCCAGCGCCGGGTTCTGGAACACCGCCTGGCGCTGTCCGACCCAGGTTTTGAGACGCCCGAATCCGCCGACATCGTCCAGCGTGACACCGGGCAACTCCATTTCCAGCGCGCTGGCTTGCTGGTCCTGCTTGAATCGCGCAATGCGCCTGACGTCGTCAAGATTGAGCTCGCCGTCGGCGTTGACCGCCTGACGAATCAGGCGTTGTACTTCGTCTTCGCCCAGTCCGGCGAGTTGATGCACCAGCAGCGGCAGGATTTCGCGATCGATGCGCAGGCTGCGCCGTGTGTCGCGCTGCCAGATATCCAGCTGATCTTTCAGTAAGGTGCGCACGCGGTCTGCCGTGATACCCGGCATGGACAGCCGCGCCGACATGCGGGCAAGCTCCGGCGGCAAGTCCAGCCGGGGGCTCACGAACAGCAGCGTTCGGTCGCGGCGGTAATGGTCCAGGGCGATTTCGCGCACCAGCCGCACATTGAGTGGGTGGCCAAAAAACGGATGGGCATCCAGAAACACGTACAGCCCGTTCTGTGGCGTGGCATCGACATGCTTCAGCGCATCGGTCAATTCGCTGGTGTTGTACACCGCGCTCGTTTCAGTGCTGCGTTTGAGTCCGTCCGCCAGGCTCCAGACAAACAGCGGAATCGCGCGCGCCGTGCAGATTTCCCGCACGCGCGCGAGCAGGCGCACTTCCTCGTGGGTTTCACTGACCAGAATGGGAAAACGCGCATCGAGCAGCGCGTTGAAATCGTTACTGAATTCCGGCATGTCGAGTCGCGGTCGGATTCGTGCTGGTCGGGAAGCAGGCAAGGGTATCGTGCGCTGGGGTTTCTTGCCAGCGGCAGCCTCTGCAAAAGTGGTTTGAATCCGGATCGGCGTATCGGGATCGATCATTTGCTGGTGCTGGCGACATCGGCTGGCTCGACCGCCCGGCATCGAATCCGGTTGACGCTCTGCAATTCAGAGCGCTAGACTTTGCATTACAGAGTCAACTCGAGGTGCAGCGCCATGCCCCCAGCCCACGAACAATTCCAGGCAATGCAAAGCATGCTGGCCGCGGGCCATCGCTGCGTTCATCTGGAGAAGCACAGCTTGTTGCTTCTGGGCGCGGTGGGCGGTTTTCTGTGTGTGGCGACGGAATGCGTCATTACCGATACGCGCTTCCCCGATGTTACCGAGCGGGGCGGCGCGCTGTTGATCTGGCTGGCGCTCTGGCTGGGGGGCGTGTCTTTGCTGGAGCACCGGCTCACACGGCGCGCCCGCCAGCAGCGGGCCGAAACGCTGCCCTTTGCTCAGGCCCAGATCACGCGCGCGTGGTGGATGCTGTTGTCGGTGGGCTGCCTCGGCTCGTTCGCCATGATTTTCCATGGCGGCGGGGGCATGATCTACGCCTTGTGGATTGTGCTGCTTGGGCTGGGCGTCTATCTGTTCGGCCTGTTTTCGCGCCCGCTCATCGAGTGGATCGGGCTGGCCACCCTTCTGCTCGGAGTGGCGGGCCTCGCCGCCGGGCTGCCTTACGGCACCACGCGCTGGCTGGCGGCTTCTGCGTTTGCGGTCGGCCTGCCGTTGGCGGGTTGGCTCAACGCTCGCGTGGACGATGCCGGGGTAATTCGCCGTCTCGCGGCCCTGGCCATCTGGCTGGCGGCGGTGATAGCGCCGCCGCTCCTGACAGTCCGTTATTCCACCACGCCGATACCCGAGGCGGCGCCCGTCGCGCTCGGCTCGCCCATCGGCACAGGCGTGCAGGTGCTGCGCCTGGAGGCGGGTACGCGCGTCCCGCTGCGGGTCGATATGGAAAGCCCAATCCTGCGCGTTTCGCCCCGAGCCGGGCTGGACATCACCCTGACGCAGCCGGTGGAAGTGGCGCTGATAGACGGCCAGCCCGATGGCCGCTACCGGATCGGCGACGGCGACTGGCACGCGATCCACGACGGCGTGCTGCGCCTGATGATCGACCGCATCACGCCGCGTCTGAATGGCACGGCACCGGAAGTGCGCACCCATGCCAGCCTCGACTTCGCCCAATCCAAAGGAACCTCCCCATGACTACGACGCTGCCCCCCCTGGATGCCTTGCTCCACCAGCCCGCCCGCACGCAGCTGGTGGCCTATTTGTCCGGACGAGGCGAAGCGACTTTTTCCGAGTTGAAGCGTGTGCTGGGCGTCACCGACGGCAACCTGGGTGCGCATCTCGCCAAACTGGTCGAGGCAGGCTATCTCGCGACGAGCGAGGCGACCGGCGGTGCGCGCGCGCAGACGGTTTACACGCTTACAGCCACGGGCCGCGCCGCCTTGTCCGAATACGCCGCACGTCTCGCCGCGCTCATGGCCTTGAGTACACACGGCGAACCCCGTTCATTCATAGCGCTTTCAAGCCCAAAGGACGTCGCACCATGAAGCCGATTAAATCGCTCGTGATTCCGTCTCTCGGGGTTCTACAGGGCTGCGCGGGGCTCACGCCGCCATCGGCTGAATAACTGGCTACCCTGTCCGTGTTCAAGCTCCCTGCGGGCAAACCCATCGACGTGCACATCCTCGCCGACGGCACGGCCCTCGCCACGGCCCATCCAGCGAAGCGCCTCGCCATCTTCGTGGCCGCCTCGCTGGCTGTGCATCTGCTGTTGATGAGCGCGATACGGTTGCCTCGTCCTGTCACCCTCCCGGTTGAGTCGGAAACGGTCTTGCAATGGGTTGACCTGCCGGCTCGGCCCATCAAGGCAGACCCACGGCCAGCGGCACCTGCAGCCGCCCGCATGGTTTCGAAGCACTCGCTTCGCATCAAGGAGAGTCCTCCCCTTGCTGCGCCCACGCCAACCGGCCCCATCTCTCCACCGGCAAGTAGCGACGCGCCCCCGCGCCCGCCGTCCACGCTCGACCCCGCCAGCCTGACGACGGCTGCCCGTGCCATCGCGCGCGACATGGCGCATGCAGACACACCCCCGCCCGATGCCTATACGCCGCCAGACGAACGCCCGATCCTGCCCAAGCTCGCGCAGGCCTTGCGGCGGGAAGCCGCAGGCGAACGCCATCTGGACAACGGCGTCACCCGCGTCGTCACGGCACGCAGCCAGGTGCTTTGTTTCAAAACGCCGCCCGATTTTGTCCGGGACGGCCCGGTCGAAATGCATGCCCTGCAGGTCAATTGCCCGCGTTGAGCGGGGCGTGTATCGCACCGCTCACGGCAGCGGCCAGCGCCGGATCACTTCGTAGCGCGCGCCGTCGGCCCCGGTGCTTGATGCCACCAGCACGAAATCGTCGACTTTCCAGCGCACGGGGGTGCAGGGTGGCGCCGACCCGCCTGGCGAATTGCGCAGCAGGGTGACATGGGGAACGAAGGGCCGAGTGTCGAAGGCCGTGCCGGATTCGTGCAGCGCGGCGTGCAAGCGGCCAACCAGTTCGGCAAGGCTGACAGGCGGTGCGGCGCATCCCAGCCAGCCGATGCGGTTGTGCTGCCAATAGCCGGGCTGATCGAGCAGCAGTTCGAAGGGCTCGGCACGGATCGTGTCGATGCGCGGTATTAGCGCGTCTCGCACTTCAACGGGTATTGCGCCGAGAAAGGCGAGCGTCAGATGCAGAGTATCGGCCCGCATGCGACGGCCGCCCCAGTGCTGGTGCAGCCATTTGCCGGTGCGGTTGAGCGCGGCGCGCGTGGCGGCATCCGGCCACAGCGCGAAAAAGAGCCGTTGTGCGCCCGACGTGTCAGCCACGCACGATGAGACACACGGCTTCGGCGGCGATGCCCTCGCCGCGACCAGTGAAGCCGAGCTTTTCGGTGGTGGTGGCCTTGACGTTGACGCGGTCGAGGGCGATGCCGAGGTCGTCGGCGATGTGCGCGCTCATGCGCGCGATGTGCGGCGCCATTTTGGGCGCCTGCGCGATGAGGGTCGCATCGACGTTGCCGGCGACCCAGCCGCGCTGCTTCAAGTGATCGGCGACACGGCGCAGCAAGATGCGGCTGTCGATGTCCTTGAATTCGGCGCTGGTATCGGGGAAATGACGGCCGATGTCGCCGAGGCCCGCGGCGCCGAGCAATGCGTCACAGATGGCGTGCAGCAGCACGTCGGCGTCGGAATGGCCGGCGAGGCCGCGTTCGTAGGGTATATCGACGCCGCCGACGATGAGCCGCCGCCCTTCGACCAGCGCATGAACGTCGAAGCCGTGGCCGATGCGAATGTCATTCATGCATTTTCCTCAGGATCATGCCCGCGAGCTCGAGGTCCTGCGGATAGGTGACCTTGAGGTTGCGGCTGTCGGATTCGACGAGTTTCGGATGCAGGCCCCATTGCTCGATGGCCGACGCTTCGTCGGTCATGTCTGCACCGGCGGCGCGCAAGGCCTGCGTGAGCGAGCCGTGGCGGAACATCTGCGGCGTCTGCGCCTGCCACAGGCCGGCGCGCGGCACGGTGGCCGCCACCCGCGCATCGGCCGTGGCACGCTTGAGCGTGTCGGCAACCGGCACGGCGAGCAGCCCGCCAACCGGGTCGTCGGCGAGTCCGTCGATCAGCCTTGCCAGCAGCTCATCCGGCAGGCAGGGGCGTGCAGCGTCGTGCACCAGCACCCAGTCATCGGGATCGCAGATTTTCGAAATCGCATCGAGGCCGTTCAATACGGTTTCGGCGCGCGTCCTGCCGCCGCAGCGCAGTACCTCAATGCGCTCTTCCCAGCCCTGCCATTCGTAGTTGTTCCAGCGGCGGTCGGTGGGCGAAAGCACCACGAAGATGCGCGCGATGCGCGGTTCGCGCGCCAGCACCATCATGGCGTGCGCGATCATCGGCACCGAATTGAGGTCGAGGTACTGCTTCTCGACCATGCCGCCCATGCGGGTGCCGCTGCCGGCGGCGGGGATCAGGGCGTAATGCTTCATGCGTCGCCCCCCGGTGCGAGCACGTCGCGGTTGCCGTTGGACTGCATGGCCGAGACGAGGCCGGCGCGCTCCATGTCCTCGATCATGCGCGCGGCGCGGTTGTAGCCGATGCGCAATTGCCGCTGCACCGAGGAGATCGACGCGCGCCGCGTCTTCAGCACATAGGCCACCGCCTGGTCGTAGAGCGGATCGGCTTCGGCCCCGGCCTCGCCATATTCGCCGCCGCCCTCCCCGCCTTCTTCCGGCGATTCGAGCACACCATCGATGTAATCAGGCTCGCCCAGCGCTTTCAGGTATTCGACGACGCGATGCACTTCGTTGTCCGACACGAAGGCGCCGTGCACGCGCTGCGGCAGCCCCGTGCCGGGCGGCAGGTAGAGCATGTCGCCCTGCCCCAGCAGCGCCTCGGCGCCCATCTGGTCGAGGATGGTGCGCGAGTCGATCTTGGACGACACCTGGAAGGCGATGCGGGTGGGAATGTTGGCCTTGATGAGGCCGGTGATCACGTCCACCGAAGGCCGCTGCGTGGCGAGGATGAGATGGATGCCGGCGGCGCGCGCCTTCTGCGCCAGCCGCGCGATGAGTTCCTCGACCTTCTTGCCGACGACCATCATCAGGTCGGCGAGCTCGTCGATCATCACCACGATCATCGGCATCGGTTCCAGCGGCTCGGGGTTGTCCGGCGTGAGGCTGAAGGGGTGCGTGAGCGGCGTGCCGGCCTTCTTCGCGTCGCGCACCTTCTGGTTGTACCCGGCCAGGTTGCGCACGCCGACGGCCGACATCAACTTGTAGCGCCGCTCCATTTCGGCCACACACCAGTTGAGCGCGGAAGCGGCCTGCTTCATGTCGGTGACCACGGGCGCCAGCAGGTGCGGGATGCCTTCGTAGATGGACAGCTCCAGCATCTTGGGGTCGACCATGATCATGCGCACCGCCGAAGGGTCGGCCTTGTAGACCAGCGACAGGATCATGGCGTTGACGCCGACCGACTTGCCCGAGCCGGTGGTGCCGGCCACGAGCAGGTGCGGCATTTTTCCCAAATCCGCCACCACCGGATTGCCGGCGATGTCCTTGCCGAGCGTGACGGTGAGCGGGCTCGCGCTGTCGGCGTAGGCCTTGGAGCCGAGGATTTCGCTCAAACGCACGATCTGCCGCTTGGGATTGGGGATTTCCAGCCCCATGGTGTGCTTGCCGGGAATCGCTTCGACCACGCGGATGCTCACGACCGAGAGCGTGCGCGCCAGGTCCTTGGCGAGGTTGACGATCTGGCTGCCCTTCACGCCGGTGGCGGGTTCGATCTCGTAACGCGTGATGACCGGGCCTGGCGAGGCCGACACCACTTTCACCTCGACGCCGAATTCGGCGAGCTTGCGTTCGATCATGAGCGAGGTGAACTCCAGCGCCTCGGGGCTTGCGGTTTCCACCGCCTCGTCGGCCGGGTCGAGCAGGTGCAGAGGCGGCAGCGGCGAATCGGGCAGATCGGAAAAGAGCGGCGCCTGCTTTTCGGCGACGGCCCGTTCGGACTGCGGAATTTCCTTCACCACCGGTTCGATGCGGATCGGCGGCGCCTCCTCGATTTTCTTCTTGACGACCTGCACCTTGGCTTCGCGCTTCTGCACCGCCACCTCGCCCGCCTTGCGGTCGCGATACGCCTGCCAGGTCTGGATGGCCTTCCACCACGCACGCTCCACCCAGGCGCCGGTACGCTCGGCCATCTCCAGCCACGACACGCCGGTAAACAGGCTCAAGCCCACGGCCATCAGCAACAGGAGCAACAGCGATCCGCCGGTAAAGCCCAGCAGCGCGCCCGCCGCGCCACCCACGCCAGCCCCCAGCACGCCGCCGTGCGCATCCGGCAACGACACCTGCCAGTGCCAGGTGCGCAGCCATTCCACCCCCGTGCTGGCCGCGAGCAGCAGGGCGAAGCCGCCCAGCCTCAGGGCACGCTGGCGGCCACCCGCCAGCGGCACGTCGTCCAGATGACGGAAGGTGTGGATCACATACCCCGCGGCCAGCGCCACCCACCACCAGGCCGACACGCCAAACAGCATCAGGAGCAGATCGGAAATCCAGGCGCCGGCGCTGCCGCCCAGGTTGTGCAGCGGTCCGCCGTCGCCGGTGGTGGAAAACCCAGGGTCGGCGGAGCTGTGCGTGGCCAGGATCGCCGCCAGCAGCAAGGCGGCAAAGCCGACCAGGATGGCGCGCGCCTCGCGCAGCAGGCGCAGCATGCGGGGCGACATCGGTGTGGGGGTGCGGGGTGCGGGGCGGGCCATGAACCGGGAACGGTAAACCTTGAAGCGTGCGGAAGTGGCCCGATTATAAGGGAGCCCACCCGACTGGCCGCGTGGAATTGGCGCCGCCAAGATTGGTTAGAATGCCCGCTTCGTTTCTCCACCTCACCCGGACTAGACTTCCATGAGCACCCAACACCACAAACTCGTCATTCTCGGTTCCGGCCCCGCCGGTTACTCCGCTGCGGTCTACGCCGCGCGCGCCAACCTCTCCCCTGTCGTCATCACCGGCATGCAGCAGGGCGGCCAGCTCATGACCACCACCGAGGTCGACAACTGGCCGGCCGACGTCGACGGCGTGCAGGGCCCCGAACTCATGGACCGTTTCGAGCGCCACGCCAGGCGCTTCAACACGGAAATCATCTTCGACCAGATCCATACTGCCAAGCTCACCGAAAAGCCCTTTACCCTGATCGGCGACGCCGGCACCTACACCTGCGATGCGCTCATCATCGCCACCGGCGCCTCGGCGATGTACCTCGGGCTCGAATCCGAGCAGAAGTTCATGGGCAAGGGCGTGTCGGGCTGCGCCACCTGCGACGGCTTCTTCTACAAGGGCCAGGACGTGGCGGTGGTCGGCGGCGGCAACACCGCGGTCGAGGAAGCGCTGTATCTCGCCAATATCGCGAAGCACGTCACGCTCGTGCATCGCCGCGACACCTTCCGTGCCGAGAAGATCATGGTCGACCACCTGATGGAGAAGGTGAAGGAAGGCAAGATCACGCTCGCGCTGGATTCCACGCTCGACGAGGTGCTGGGCGACAAGACCGGCGTGACCGGCATGCGCCTGAAAAGCACCAAGGACGGCAGCACCCGCGAGATCGCATTGACAGGCATCTTCATCGCCATCGGCCACAAGCCCAACACCGGCATCTTCGAAGGCCAGCTCGAACTCGAAGGCGGCTACATCGTGACGAAGGGCGGCAACAAGGGCAATGCCACCGCGACCAGCATCGAAGGCGTGTTCGCCGCCGGCGACGTGCAGGACCACATCTACCGCCAGGCCGTCACCAGCGCCGGCACCGGCTGCATGGCCGCACTCGACGCCGAGCGCTACCTCGACGCACTGGGCAAGGCCTGAGCGTCAGTCCGATGACATGAAACGCGCCCGCGGCAGTGCGCTCGACCCCGCCTCATACGAGGCGCTGGCGCGCGTGCGCCGCGCACTGCGCGAACAGACTGCGCCCGCCACGCCGCACCAGGCGCCGCGCACGCCCAGGCCCCACCTGGACGGCGCCC